>JADZEM010000192.1 GCA_020850535.1 Chloroflexota bacterium | reverse complement strand
TGGATCGGGATCGTGAACACGTAGATCGGGGATCGTGAACGGGGTGGTATCCCCTGACCTCCACGACGGAGGGGGCAGGCGACCACGGAGCGACGCTGGGCAGCGGAGACCGCGCTGACTCCCTCGAGAGGAGGGGTTGGTGGCGGGCCAGAGGCTGTCCATGCGGAAGACGCGCGAGATTCTGAGGCAGAAGTGGTGCCTGGGGCGGAGCCATCGGGAGGTGGCACGGAGCCTGGGCAAGAGCGTCGGGGTGATCAGCGCGACGCTCGCCCGGGCGGCGGAGGCAGGGCTCGACTGGGGGGCGGTCGGCGCGCTCTCGGACGAGGCGCTCGACGGCCGGCTGTACGGGAGTGCGGCCGGGGGGCGTGGCCGGGTGCTGCCGGACTTCGCCGTGGTGCATGCCGAGCACAAGCGGCCCGGGGTGACACTCGAGCTGCTGCATCTCGAGTACCTGCAGCAGCATCCCGACGGCTATCTCTATACGCAGTTCTGTGAGTATTACCGGCGCTGGCTGAAGCGGCGACGGCTCTCGATGCGGCAGCTGCATCGCGCGGGCGAGAAGCTCTTCGTCGACTACGCAGGTCAGAAGCCGCAGATTGTGGATGCGCAGACGGGCGAGGTCACGCCGGTCGAGCTCTTCGTGGCCGCGCTCGGGGCGTCGAGCCGTACCTATGCCGAGGCCACGCTGACGCAGCGCGTGCCGGACTTCCTGGCGAGCCACGTACGGGCGTTCGAGTACTTCGGCGGGGTTGCGGCCGCGGTCGTGCCCGATCAGCTCAGGAGCGGCGTCACGACGCCGTGTCGCTACGAGCCCGGCGTGCAGCGCGCCTACGAGGAGCTGGCCCAGCACTACGGCACGATCATCTTGCCGGCCCGGCCCGGAAAGCCACGCGACAAAGCCAAGGTCGAAGTTGCCGTGCAGGTGGCTGAGCGCTGGATCCTGGCCCGGCTGCGCCACGAGGAGTTCTTCTCGCTGACGGCGCTCAACGCACGGATCCGGGAGCTGCTCGTCGATCTCAATGCCCGCACGATGCGCGCCTACGGCGCCAGCCGGCAGGAGCTCTTCGAGCGGATCGATCGGCCGGCACTCAAGCCGCTGCCCGCAGAGCGGTTCATCCACGCCGAGTGGAAGACGGCGCGCGTGAATCTCGACTACCACGTGGAGCTCGATCGTCACTACTACTCCGTACCCTACGCTCTGGCCCACGAGAGCGTGGAGCTGCGTTTCACCGCCGCGACGGTCGAGGTCTTCTTGCGGGGCCAGCGCGTGGCCTCCCACGCCCGAAGCGTCGAGCGCGGCCGCCACACGACGACCCCCGAGCACATGCCGAAGGCGCATCAAAGGCACCTGGCCTGGACGCCGTCGCGGCTGGTCCACTGGGCAACGAGCATCGGGCCCGGGACGGCCGCGCTGGTGGAGGCGATCCTCGTCGACCGGCCGCACCCCGAGCAGGGCTACCGCTCGTGCCTGGGCATCCTGCGCCTGGCCAAGCGCTACGGGCCCAAGCGGCTCGAGGCCGCCTGTACGCGCGCGGTGGCTGTCCGCGCACGCTCGTATCGCCATGTCGACTCGATCCTGAAGCGAGGCCTGGATCGCGTGCCGCTGCCCGCGATCCAAACGCAAGCAGCGCCCCCCGCGCACGAGAACGTGCGCGGCGCCGGCTACTACGAACCCCACCCGAACGAAGGAGACGTGCATGCTGAACGAACCGACGATGGACAAGCTGATGGCCCTGCGCCTGAACGCACTGGCAGCGGCCTGGACGGAGCAGCAGCGAAGCCCGGAGAGCAACAGCCTCTGCTTTGATGAGCGGCTCGGGCTCCTGGTCGATGCCGAGTGGCTCGACCGCCAGAACAAGCGCCTGGGCCGCGTGCTGCGCGAGGCGAAGCTGCGACTCGGCCATGCCTGCATCGAGGACATCGACTACCCGGCCCGGCGTCAGCTGGACCGTGCCCTCGTACGCCAGCTCGCGACCTGCACCTGGGTCGAGCAGCATCACAACGTGGTCATCACCGGACCCACCGGCGTCGGGAAGACCTACCTTGCCTGCGCACTCGCGCAGCAGGCCTGTCGCAAGGGCTACCGGGCCCTCTACCGCCGCGTCCCGCGCCTGTTCGACGAGCTCACGCTCGCCCGCGCCGATGGGACCTACCCGCGCCTGCTCACCCGCCTGGCCCGCATCGACGTGCTCGTCCTCGACGACTGGGGGCTCGCGCCCCTGGCCGACCTCCAGCGCCGCGATCTGCTCGAGATCATCGACGACCGCCACGGCAACCGGTCCACGATCCTCTCCAGCCAGATCCCCGTCGGCAACTGGCATGACCACCTCGGCGACCCGACCATCGCCGATGCCATCTGCGACCGGCTGCTCCACAACGCCCACCCACTCGTGCTACAAGGGCCCTCGCGAAGGAAGGAGTCCCCGGGGAAAGACTGAAACCAACCAGCGTCGCTCCGCTCCGTTCACGATGGCCGATCGGAGTGTTCACGATGAGCGAAATGCGCA
>JADZEM010000191.1 GCA_020850535.1 Chloroflexota bacterium | reverse complement strand
TGCAGGATCGTAGGCGGGGCTTTCAAGCCCCGACGCCGCCGCACGACGCGCTCAACATACGATTGCACTGGTAGCAGCATCAGGGCGATGGCATGTTCATTGGTGTCCCCGAAGCATCATGGAACGGTCGGTCGGGGACTGAAGTCCCCGCCTACCGTCATTCAGTCGCTGCGCGACGGCCGTCGGGAACGGCCGGCACTGGTGCGACTGGAGCGTCGCGCAGCGACTGCAGGATGGTAGGCGGGGCTTTCAAGCCCCGACGCCGCCGCACGACGATATCAACATGCAATCGCCCTGCTGGCCGAAGCCCGACAAGCCCCACGGGTCAGCCTGAGCCTGCGAAGGATCTCCCAACCTGGCCGTCAAGAACTCAGGGGATCTGGCGCGTCAGCGGGTGAGATCCTTCACTTCGTTCAGGATGACACGTGTCGCCTAACGGCGATCTGAGCGAGCAACGCATGACGGTCAGCGGGCCGGCAGCTCGTAGACCGTGATCGTCGGGCCGGGCCGCTCGTAGCGGTCCAGGCCCCAGAACGGCGAGTAGAGGTCTTCCAGGTCGAACGGGATCGGCTGGCCGCCGCGGCCCGGGGCGAACCGCGCGACGACCCTCCCCTCGCGCGCCAGGGCCGCGTAGAACTGCGCCTGGGCCGAATCTGGGGCCATGCCGAAGCGGTCCTTCTGGAAGCTCGAGATCATGAAGTAGCGCGTCGAGCCACGCAGCGGGGCGGCCGGATCGGCCCGGCGGACCGCGTTCACGTTGAACTGGTCGGTGTCGAGCGTCCAGACGCCCGCGCCGTAGGCCCGTGGGCGCCGGTCGCGGATAGTGTACTCCTCAAGCTGCAGCTTGGCCCCGGGCGGCACGTTCGCCAGCGCCCAGCGCTCGGCCAGGACGCGCGTGTCATCCTGGGACACCAGGAGGTTGTGGCGCACCGTGTCGAGGGTCGGCTGCCCGAGCGCCAGGACGGTGAGCACCGCCCCGACGCCGAGGCCGATCAGGTTTCCGAAGCGGCTTGCCCAGGTCGCCAGCCCGACGATTGCCACCCCGGCGAACAGGCAGAGAAACGGCACGGCCGGCAGGGCGAAACGCACGAAGAACAGCTCTGAGCGCAGCATGAAGAGCAGATAGACGAGGGGGAACGCCCCGAGGACAGCGGCAACGGCCGGCGCGCGACGGACCAGCACGACGACCCCGACGACGGCCAGCAGGAGCATCGGCCAACCGAGGCCCGCCCCGAACGCCAGCAGGTACGGTACGCCGGGCGAGAGTCTGGCCTGCCCCTCCCACGACTCGTCCACGAAGTCCGACTGGGTGCGGAAGTCGGCGAGCCACTTGGGGAAGTCGAGGACGGTGAACGGCGTGCCAGCCAGGTAGGCGGCCAGGGAGACGAGGCCGGCGAGGATCAGGAAAGCGGTGAGTAGCCTCACCCCCCTGCCCCCCCTCTCCGGCGCGGAGAGGGGGGAACGTCTCAGGGGCCACGCGCGCCACATCGCCACGGCGTGCGCCGCCACCAGCGGCACGACGAACAGCCCGGCGTTGTACTTGGCCGACGTTGCGAGGCCGCCGAGCAGCCCGGCCAGCAGGTACGCCCCGAGGCGAGGTCGCTGGAGCAGGCTGACCGAGGCCGCCACCGAGAGCGTCAGCAGGAAGACGGACGGCACGTCGTTGGTGGCGTAGTGCGAGTCGCGGACGTGGATGAACGCGAGCGCCAGGAACAACGCCCCGACAACCCCCGTCCACGGCCCGAGCGCCCTCCAACCGATCCAGCCAATCGCCAGGACCGTCAGCACACCCAGGATGGCGCTGGTGACCCGCCCGACGTAGGCCACGCCCGAGGGTGGCCGCAGCAGCCCATCCGTCGTGGCCGCCTGCTCGTCGAGGCGCGGCGGCTGGAACCCGAGCAGCTTGTACTCCCCCAGCAAGAGGTACGTGAACAACGAGGGGTTGCGGAAGTACTTCGGGTTGAGGGTGTCCTGGCTGATCAGGTCCATCGCCTTCCAGGTGTAATGCCCCTCGTCCGGGTGGAACTGGTAGGGCAGCTGCCAGCCGATCCCCCAGAGCCGCACGGTCAGCGCGACGGCGGCAACGAGCGCCAGGGCTGCCGCTGCCGTGCGGGTCGTCGTGGCGGGGAGCGCGGTCGAGGGCGGCGCGCCTGTCGGCAGCAGGATCGGCGTCTGGCCATCTCCCGAGCGGCTCGACGGTGCGCCGTCAGCGTGCTGGGCTGGCGCGGCGGTCACGGCGTCCGCTCCACCACGATCTCGCGCAGCAGCACCGACTCCTGCCCGGACTGGGGACCGCCCGTCACGGGGACGGCTGCTCGGGTGCGTCCGTCCTGCACGCGGAGCGTCAGGCGATACGTGCCCGGGGCAGTCTGCCTGGGCAGCGTCAGTCGGTGAAGCTCGCCGGGCTGCCCCTCGGCGTTCGGGCCGTCGGCACCGAGCGGGCGCTCGTCCTGCACCAGCAACCGCCCATCGGCCGCCACCACGCCCACGACAACCCGCTCGCCGGCCGTGGCCGGGCGGTCCCAGCGCAGCAGGACGGTCAGTTCCTCGGTGGCGCGCATCACCCCCGTGCCGGGCGCGGCGTCGTAGCGCAGCAGCCGCGCCCGCCCCCCGAAGTCGGCGTCGAGGTCAGCGCCGGTCGGGTAGTGCGGTCCCTGGTAGACCCGCGCGTACTCGATACCGTTGATCCGCACCGAGTGGAGCGGTGACCCGTCGCGCAGGAACGGCGCGAGCACGTCGGCGTCCATGCCGCGTTGGAGGGTGTTCACGTACGGCACGACGTAGTCTGCCATCCGGACGTGCTCGAGCGGGACGGCGCTGCCGCTCAACTGGGCCTGCAGCACGCGGTGGTACGACGTGGCGACGATCGGCTCGCCGAGCGGGCGTGGCTGCTGCCCGATCCATGCCCCGACCTGGTCCAGCCCCTCGCCCCAGCCGACCAGCACCAGGCGGTCGGCCACGGCGCTCCCGCCGAGCAGCGGGTTGTAGTAGGCCAGCGGATAGCGGATCACCGGCAGCAGGACGGCCACCTGGAGCAGCAGGGCCACGGACGGCAAGACGAGTCGGCGGGCGGTGAACGGGAACGCTCGGAGCGCCGGCCGCTCGGCGAGCCAGCCGGCCGCCAGCCACAGCCCCAGCCCGGCCAGCAGCCCGACCATCGGCATCGTCGGCAGCACGTAGCGGTCAAACTTCTTCGGGCCGATGGTCATCATCGCCATGAAGCCGACGCAGTAGAGCACCAGCAGCCCGACGATGCCGCGCCGCGGCCGGCTGAGCTGTCGCCAGCAGGCGGCCACCAGGATCGCGCCCAGCAGCGTGGCGGGGGCCAGCCGCAGCAGCAGGGCCAGTGGGTAGAAGACCGGGCCAGGATCGTCGGTGACCACACCGGCGAAGAAGTTGTCGTGCTCGCCGCCGCCGACGCGCTCGGTGAACTGGGCCATCTTCAGGACCGTGCCGACCGGATTGACCTGGAGGGCCGGCCACAGCAAGAAGCCGACGCTGGCGGCCACCGCGCCCCAGATCGCCAGCTCGACGGCCGCCCGCATCATGCCCAGCGGCCGGCGGCTCAGCGTGAGCCAGCAGAGCCCCGCCACGAGCGGCACAAAGAGGATCACGTAGACGCTCGGCGCTTTCGTCAGGAAGGCCAGCCCGGTCGCCGCCCCGGAGAGCAGCAGGTACGGCCACGTGCCACGGGCGGCGCCCGGACTGGTGAAATAGATGATGCCGCTGAGTGCCGCGATGGTTGCGTAGGTCGTGAGGCCGGAGTCCAGGTGGGTCACGCGGGCGTGCGCGATCAGGAACGGCTCGAACGCGAGCAGCAGCCCGCCAAGGATGCCCGGACCGGCCCCGAACAGACGCCAGCCGAGCAGCGCCGTCGCCGCCACTCCGAGCGCCCCGACCAGCGCGAACGGCCTGCGCGAAGCGACCAGCGCGTCAAAGTAGCCGTCGCGGCGGGTGGCGTCGGCGCGGCCCTCCAGGAAGGAGAAGGCCCGCGCCCGCTCCGGCCCCATGCCGAGCAGCGCGGTGTGCATCGTGGTGACGCCGGGATGCCCGATGATGAACGTGTCCTCGCGGTTGCCCTGCCCGATCAGCGCCCAGAAGTCGGACGCTCGCTGCACCCAGCGGGACTCGTCGATGGTGACGTAGGCGTCGATGGCGTAGAGGCGCACGCCGGCCGCCAGCACGAACAGCAGCAGCCCGACCACGGCCACGCTGGCCGCCCGGCGCAGCTTCAGGCCGCCGACTGACCGTCCGTCGAGGTTCGGGCGCTCGACGCCGACTCCAACCCCAGGAGCCGGAGCCGCGGCGAGAGACGCGGCGGACTTCGCCACTACTGTGTGGCTCAGGGATACATCGCTCACGGCTGCGCGCCCCGCTTCGGGCCGGGGTGGATGTGGACGTACTCGATGCCGTTGATCCGGACCACGTAGACCGGCGGGTTGGCCGCGAGGTAGCGCTCCAGCGACGCGCCCCAGCGGTGCATCTGGATGCGCCGACCGTAGGTCACGATGTAGTCGGCGTCGTTCGGGACCCCCTCACGAAGCGGCTCGCCGTCGGCCGGGACCAGGCCGGCCAGGATGTCCCAGGAGTGGGCCGAGACGCGGAGATCGGCGGCGTTCGGCTGGGCGGCCAGCCACGCGGCAGCCTGATCCAGCCCCTCGCCGTTCCCGATCATCACCGCGCGCTGCGCGGCCGGACCGCCGCCGAGCAGCGGGTTGTAGTACGCGAGGGCGTACGGGTAGACCGACGCCAGCGGAAAGACCAGCACGAGGCCGAGCGCCACGCCCAGGCCGATCCGCGCGGCCGGTCGGGCGAGCCGTTCCAGCAGCAGCCACCAGCCGAGGCTCGCCAGGATCACCAGCATCGGCACGGCCGGCAGCAGGTAGCGGTCGAACTTCTTCGGCCCGAGCGTCATCATCAGGCCGAAGCCGCCGGCGAAGACCAGCAGCCAGCCCGCCCGCTGCAGCGTCTCGCGCGGCGCGCGCCGGGCCAGCACCGCAGCCAGCACCAGCCCGAGCGTGGCGAAAGGGCTGAGCCGGAAGAGAGTCGAGACGGGGTAGTACAACGGCCCCGGGTCCGCGCCGACCTGCCCCAGGAAGAAGCTGCCGACCTCGTCCGGCTGGCCGCCGGTCTCGCGGGTAAAGGCGACGATGCGCGTGAAAACCTCGCCCGGCCCGAGCACCCAGAGGGCCGGCCAGAGCGCGTAGAACGTCAGCGCCGCCAGCGCGGCCCAGATCAGCAGGTCGCGGAGGACCGGGAGCGCGGCGATCCTCACCGCCCGGGCCTCCATCGCAACGGGCGGCGAGGATCGCCACGCTCCCAGGATTCCCAGGGCAGCGCTGCCAACGGCCACCAGCGGCACGTACGGCACGAGGAAGAGCGCCGGCGTCTTTGAGAGCAGCGCCAGGCCCGTGGCGACGCCGGCCAGCAGCAGCAGGCCGGCGCCCCCGCCGGCCGCGAAGCGGACCACCGTCGCCAGCCCCGCCAGGACGGTGAACGTCACCAACGGCCCGTCCACATGCACCAGTTGCTGGTTGGCGACCAGGAACGGCTCGGCGGCCAGCGCAGCGCCGGCGAGGACGGCTGTCCCGGGGCCGAAGAGCCGCCAGACCAGCCACGCCGAGGCCGCCGCCCCGAGCGCGCCGAGGAGCGCGAACCCCACGCGGGCCTGGGCCAGGCCATCCAGGTAGCCCGGCGCCTGCCCCACGAACCGGAGCCCGTGGACGCGGTCCGCGAAGCGCAGCGCGCCGTCCGTGCCCTGGGCCAGCATCCCGATCCACATCGTGGTGACCCCGGGGTGGCCGTTCTGATAGGTCCGGCCAAGCTGGTTGTTGACCAGCCCGAAGGTGAAGCCGCCCGTGCGGCGCATCCAGCTATCCTCGTCGGAGGTCGGGAAGAGGCCGAGCGCGACGAGGCGCGGCGCCAGCGCCAGCACGAAGACGCCGACGACCAGCATCAGCACCTGTGCGCGGACGGGCAACGCGGCCACCCGAGGGCGCGCAGCCGTGGCCGTGACTGACGCAGCGCTCATACGGGCGGCTCCCGGGGCGGGCCCTCACCCCCCGGCCCGAGGAGGCCCTCACCCCCGAGTCCGAGGAGGCCCTCACCCCCCGACCCCCTCTCCCGGGGCGCGGGAGAGGGGGAGACGCGCGAATCTCGTCCGTCTCCCCCTCTCCCGCGCACAGGGAGAGGGGGTCGGGGGGTGAGGGCCACATCCGAAGTCCCGAGCGGAGAGCCCTCCGCCGTCGTCTGCTGGTGCGGTCCCCGGTAGATCCGCGCGTACTCCACGCCGTTGATCCACACCACGTGCTCGGGCGTGCGCCGGTTCAGGTACTCGTCCAGCACGCGCGGGCTGTGCCCGATCTGGATCTGGAAGCGGTACAGCACCACCCAGTCGGCGTTGCCGGGGACGCGGTCGCGCAGGGACTCGCCAGACCCCACGATCAGCGCTTGCAGGATATCGAACGAGTGCGACACGACCCACTGATCCTGGGCGTTCGGCTGGGCGTTCAGCCAGGTCGCCACCTGATCCAGCCCCTCGCCGTTGCCCACCATCACGAGACGTTGGGCCGCAGGGCCGCCGCCGAGCAGCGGGTTGTAGTAGGTCAGGAAGTACGGATACGTCGACGTGGCCGGCCAGACGGTCAGCAAGGCGACCAGCGCCGCCGCCGCCCCGCGCCACGGCCCGCGCGCCGCGCCCACCGTCGCCATCCGAGCGTGCAGCCAGGAGTAGGCCGCCGCCAGCCCGAGCGCCGCCAGCACGCAGAGGGCCGGGAAGATCGGCAGGACGTAGCGGTCCAGCTTCTTCGCGCCGAGCGTCATCATCAGCAGGAAGCCAAGGCCGTACCCGACCAGCGCCAGGGCGGCCGGCCGATTGCGCTCCGACACCTGCCGCCAGCAAAGCGCCGCCAGCGCCAGCCCGAGCAGGGTAATCGGCGCAAGCCGGAACGCCATCGCGACGGGGTAGAAGAAGGGGCCAGGATCGGCCGTCTGCTGTCCCCAGAAGAACGTCCCCTGCTCGTGCGGCTGGCCGCCAGTCTCCTTCGTGAACTCGGCCACGCGCCCGAGCACCTCGGCCGGTCCGAGCACCCAGACGGCCGGCCAGAACAACGCGAACGCGCCAGCGGTGGCCGCGCCCCAGATCAGCCCGTCGGTCACGAGCCTGACCAGCGCATCGCGCCGGTCGACCTCGCCGCGCAGCCATGCGGGCGCCAGCAGCCCTGCCCCGAGCGCCGCCGTGAACGGGAACAGGTAGATGGCCGGCACTTTGGAGAGGATCGCCAGGCCGGCCAGAATGCCGGAGACTACCAGCCAGATCCGGCCGCCGTCGCGTGCCCAGCGGACCAGCAGCGCCAGCACCGACGCGACCATGCAGCCGCTCAGCAGGGCGTCCATGTGCACGAGCTGGGAGATGGCGAGGTAGAACGGCTCCAGCGCGAGCAGCAGCCCGGTCAGCGCGCCGACTAGCCCACCGAAGACGCGCCATGCCAGCCCGGCGATCAGCGCGACCAACAAGGCCGTCGCCAGCGCGAACCCGGGCCGGGCGTCGACCAGTGCATCCCAGAAGCCCGGCACCCGCCCCACCAGTCGCTGGTTGTGGACCCGGTCGGCGTACTGCACCATCCGCCGGGGTCCCAGCGTCAGCATCGCCACCCACATCGTGGTGACGCCCGGGTGGCCGTTCTGATAGGTCCGCCCGAGCTGGCCGTTCAGGATGCCGAACGTGAAGCCGCCCGCCCGCCGCATCCAGTTGTCCTCGTCGGCGGTGATGACGAGGTCGTGCGCCAGCAGTCGGGCCACGAGCGCCACCAGGAAGGTGACGGTCAGGACCGTGGCCGGCAGGCTCCGGCGTGCCGGGCCGGCCCGGCCCGAGCCGCCAGACCACGGCCCAGACGCCCCGTCCGACGACAGAGGCTCGCGGGCGCGCTCGGCTGCTTCGACAGAGACCATCGGCCGGCCCTCTCGCGCGTCCTCGCGGACGGCGCTACTTCGCGTCGACGCTGTCGACGACGACGCGCGACGGGAATCGCCGAGCTTCCTGCGCGAGCCGCTCGGGGACGGATGTGATCTCCACCCACTCGCCGCTCGGCCGTCGCACGCCAACCACCACGTTGTACTCTGCGATGGCGTTCGGCAGCAGGATCCGGTGGGCGTCGATGGCGATGTCGTTCGGCTTCATCGTCGAGGTGCGGCTGTCCGGCCCGCCGACCGGCAGCGCGTCCTCGGCCACGACGTTGCCCTTCAGGTCCACCAGCTGCACGACGGCCTGGAGATCCTCGTCTATCGGCCGCAGGACCGCCCAGCGCAACGTCATCTCGATGGTGTCGCCGGGGTTGAGATCGTCCGACTTGAGGTACGGGCGCTCGTCCGACTTCAGGAAGGCCCGTTCGAGGCGCAGGCTGCGGGCCATCTCGGTGCCGGCGGCGTTGCGGCGCGGCGGCGGCGGCACGGCGAACAGGCGGGCGTACTCGATGCCGTTGATCTTGACGACCATCTCGCTGCGCTTGCCCCGGGTCACCATCCGCAGGCGGCTGGCAAGGTCACGCTGGACGGCGTTGACGTACAGCACGATGTAGTCGGCCATGGCCGCGTCGTACTGCTTGTCTGAGAGGACGGTGCCCTTAAACTGGGCGCTCATCACGCGCGGGTAGAAGCCAGCGACCGTCATGCGCTCGGCGTCGGGCTTCTTGTTCAGGTAGTCCGTCACGATGTCCAGCCCCTCGCCCCAGCCCACGACGAACGTTCGTCGGGCCGCCACGCCGCCGCCGAGCAGCGGGGTGTAGTAGGCCAGGTAGTAGGGGTAGACGTAGGCCGACAGGACCGCCTGCGAGACACCGAGCACCAGCAGCAGGGCCGGCAGCGCCTTGATGCCCGCGCCGTTCCTGATCCGTCGGAGCAGCAGCCAGAACCCGACAGCCGCCAGAACCTCGACGGTCGGGAAGACTGGCAGCAGGTAGCGGTCGAACTTCTTCGGCGCGGAGGCCATCATCAGGATGAACAGCACGATGAACACGCCGAGGATGGCGAGCCGTGCGCTCCAGCCAGCGGGAATCCGCCGGCCGAACGGCAGCAGCCCGACCACCAGCAGCACCAGCCCGAGCATCGTAGCAGGGGTCAGGCGGAACGCCAGCGCGACCACGTAGTAGAGCGGGCCGGGATCGCCGACCGGCTGGCCCATGAAGAAGTTCTCGTGGTCCGAGCCGCCGACGGTCTCGGTGTAGTCGATCATCTGGCGCAGCGTGCCGATAGGGTCCGTCCTGAACGACGGCCAGAGCAGCATCGCCACGACCAGCGCCAGGACACCCCAGGCCAGCCCGTCGCGCACGAGGCGCACCCAGGCCGGGCCGTTGCCAAGCTGCTTCCGCGCGATCATCGAGCCGAGGGCGATGATCGGCACGAAGATCGGCAGGAACGCGGACGGCGCTTTGCTCAAGAACGCGAGGCCAGCGGCGACGCCAGACAGGATCAGGAAGCTGATGGAGCCGCCCGCCCAGAAGTAGATCATCGCCGAGAAGATGCAGACCGTCATCCAGGTGGTGATGTTGCTGTCAACATGCGCCACCACCGAGTGCGCCAGGAAGAACGGCTCCAGCGCCAGCAGGACGCCGGCGATCAGCCCGACACCCGCGCCGAACAGCCGCCACGAGAGCAGCGCGATCACCACGACGCCGAAGGAGGTCAGCACGGCGAACGTGCGGCGGGCCAGGTGGAGCGTCTCCAGGTAGTTCGGGGCCTTCTCGAGGCCGTCGGGACGCACGTACTCGACGAGGGCCAGGGCGCGCGCCGGCCCCATCCCGATCAACGACGACCACATCGTCATGACGCCGGGGTGGCCGCTCTGGTAGGTGTCGGTGGGGATGTTCTGGGTCAGGCCGCGCGTGAACAGCGCCGTTCGGCCCATCCAGTTGCCTTCGTCCGTGGTCAGGTACCCGGTCAGGTTGATCATGCGCGGGTACAGCGCGACCAGGAAGAGGACGACGGCGCTGGCGATCACCAGCGCGCGGGTCCGCGCTGTCGTCTGCGCGCGGACGGTCGCCGCCGTACCGCGGGATGCGCCCGCCAGCGGGCCGATCCGTTCGAGGGTGCCAGAGCTCATCGGGCCGCTCCGCGCATCTTCCAGACCTCGACTCGGGTGTAGTTGACGTGGCGGAACGATGCCACGAGATCGGCGTTCGCTTCCATGAACCGCGCGTTGTTGTTCGTCACGTCCGATTTTGCCTTGGAGTCGAGTATCACGTACTCGGGGTTGATCTGGCTCACAAATTGCGCCCAGTTGACCTGCTGCTCGCGGCGGCTCCGCTCCCAGACGTAGAAGTCCACGAAGTCCAGGTAGTACGGCGGCCGCGACAGCCCGATCCAGAAGAGCGGCGGCGCGATCACACGTGAGCCCGGCGGGATCACCGCCTGAATCTCGCCGGTGAGCGAGTAGTAGTTCCGCTCCTCGAAGTTGCTGGCCGCCTGCGTGATGTCGCGAAAGTTGTCCTCGAAGCCCATCACGCCCACGGCCAGCAGCACCACCAGCGCCGACGCGACGACCCGCGAGCCGCCCAGGTGCTCGAAGACGTCCCCGATAGCGGCCGCCACCATCAGGATCAGCATCGGGAAGAAGAGGATCATGTAGAACTCGGTCTTGCTGCTGACCAGGATGGTGAAGACGACCAGCGACACGAGCCAGCCGACGAGCAGCGGGTCCAGCCGCTTCTGGCGGATCATCCGGATGGCCGCCGTCAGCACGCCGAGGCCGAGCAGCGCGCCCTCCATCCAGCGGTGGCCGAGGTACTGGGTCCAGCGGCCCAGCTCGGCGTCGAGGGGCGAGCCGCCGCGCGTCGCCAGGGCGGGCGGACGCTTGTCTACCCCGATCCAGTACTGGAACGCGTCGAGAAAGTGGACCGGGTCAGGCGCGATGCGGATCACGATGTAGTAGACCGCCCCCAGACCGATCCCCGCGACGTACAGCCAGGCATCCCGCTTCAGCACCCCGCGCCAGCCGTACTTCGCCAGGTATACAAACCCGACCATCGGCATGAACGCCAGCGAGTTCGGGTGGACGTCGAACGAGAGGCCCATCAACAGGCCGGCCAGCAGGCTCCAGCCCCGGCCCCCGTCCTGCACGTTGCGCAGCGCACAGTAGACGGCCGCCATCGTCAGCGTCGCCACGACGATGTCGGGGCGGATGATGTGGGCCGAGACCAGCCACGGTTGAGAGAGGGCCAGGAAGAGGACCGCGACCGCGCCGGCGGTCGGGCCGTAGAGGCGTCGGCCGGCCAGGAACACGGCGATGAGCAGCAAGCCGCCCCAGATCAGGTGGACGAGCCGCCCTTGCCACAGCCCCAGCCCGAACACCCGGAAGCTCAGGCCGACCGTAAACTGCTGCAGGCCGCCCTTATAGAGCGGATCGTGCTTGAAGACCGGGTCCAGCGTCTGGGCGGACGGATCGACGCCGCTGGCGACCCAGAAGGCGTTAGCCTCGCGACCTTCGTCGCCGTTGACCGCCGGCCAGGAGACGAGGTACGGGAGGTTCGCACACAGGTAGATGACGATAGCGCCGACGAGAAGCCAGTCACTCCGGGCGGCTGCCCGCTTGGCTGCCAGCGGCCAGTGGGCAGTGGCCAACGAGAGCTTCTCCCTCAGGGAACACCGCGCCCTGCAACACGAGGGCGATGTGGCAGCCGGGCTGCGAATGGGCTCGCCCGGCCGGGCCGTAGTCTACCGGGCGCGCGCCGGTTGACACAAGGAAGGCGGCAGCCGGGTTCCAGGTTCTAGGTTTCTGGGGGAATCTCCCGAAACCCAGAACCTGGAACCCAGAACCGCCGTAGAATACGGCTCGCATGATCCAACGTCCCGAGGCTCCCGCCAGTCAAGACCTCAGCGTCCTGGACGCCTGGAGGCAGCTCGGTCGGCCGCCAGCCCGACGGGCCGCTCCGGGGTACGTTGGCATCATGGCGGTCATTGTGCTGTTGAACCTCAGCGCGATGTCGGCCATCGCCGCTGCCGCCCTCCCCGAGCCGCTTCCGAAGATGCTGGCGGCGTTGCTGCACGTGGCGGTCGTGCCGGGCGCGCTGCTGGCGTTCATCCTGGTCCCCACGGACGAGGTCGATCTCGTCGAGTGGCTGACGCTGGCGTTCGGGCTGGGGCTGCTGGTGCTGGTGGTGGGCGGTGTCGTGCTGTCGCTGCTGCCCGGCCCGACAGGTCCGATCGCCGTCGTGCTGTGGACGGCCCTGCTCTCGCTCGGCCTGGCGACGTTCGCGTTCCAGCGCAGCAACACCTGGCGTCCGCCACGCCTGGGGTCGCCGTGGGCAACGCGCGGCGCGCTGCTGGTGCTGCTGGCGGCGGCGGCGGCGCGCCTGCCCGGCCTGGGCTACTCCGAGCTTCAGGGCGACGAGACGGAGATGGTGCTCCGGGCCACGGGCGTGATCCAGGGGTTTTCGGACGCCCTCTTCTATCATGGCAAGGGGCCGGGCGAGATCGTGGTGCTGGCGTTGCCCTACGGGCTGGCCCAGATCCTGAGCGAGGATGCTGCTCGCCTGCCATACGCCCTGGCGGGGATCGTCGGCGCGCTGGCATTCTCGCTGGTCGCCCGCCGCCTGCTCGGCGAGGCCGGCGGCGTGGCGGCCGGCCTGCTGATCGCCGTCAACGGCTACTTCGTGGCGTTCTCGCGGATCACGCAGTACCAGTCGTTGGTGCTGCTGCTCGGGATGCTCGCGCTGCTGTGCGCCGTGCTCTGGAGCCGAGGCGGCAGCCGCGTCTGGCCGCTGCTGGCGGGGGCGCTGGCGGGGGCCGGTGTGCTCGCGCACTACGACGCCCTCTTCGTGCTGCCGGCCATCGCCGTCGTCGTGCTCTGGCGCACCGGCTGGCGCGGCCTGCTCGACATCGACGCACTGCGCCCGTGGTTGTACGGCGCAGCGGCCGGACTCGCTGTCCTGGCCGTCTTCTTCGTGCCGTACGTCGACAGCCCGCTGTTTTCCCTGGTGACGGATCGCGTCAACGACCGTGTCGGTGCGGGCGCCATCCGCAACAACCTCGGGTCGATTGTCGCTTCGGCCACGCTCTATCTCGGGACGGCCTTCCCGCTCCTGGTGGCCGCGCTGGCGCTGCTGGGCCTCAGCGGGCTGATTGCGAGACCGTCGGGGACGCCGCCGGCGAGGGTCTGGCTGCTCGGGCTGGTCTGGGCACTGCTGCCGCTGGCCGTCTCGGCGTTCGTGGCGCGGAAGCCGGGCACGCACGTCCACGTCGCAACCAGCGGGATGATGTTGCTGGCGGCGGCGGGCTTCGCGACGGCCTGGGCGGCACTGGCATCCAGGCGGGCCGTCACCCTTGGAACAGGGGAGGCCCTCACCGGCCTGCTCCCGCGCTTCCTGCTGCTGGGCGGGTTGCTCGGCGGCGTCGCGCTGGTCGGGGCGTACCTCGTGCCGGTCTACCTCCGCACTGCCGCCGAAGTCGTCCGCGAGAACCGCGTCGAGAGCCTCCCGCTGGCGTGGCGACCGCCCGGTGGCCTGCCTACCAAGGAGCGCTTCGGGTTCCCGTATCAGGCGGGCTGGAAGGCGGTCGGCGCGCTCTACGCCAACGGGACGCTGCGTGGCACCTACGATTCGAACGAGCAGCCGCAGGTGACGTACTGGTACACCCGTGGCGTCTGGCGGTGCAGCGCCACCCCCCGCTACTACCTGATCGCCGAGAACGTGCAGGATGAGCTGGACACGCCGGAGCGCGTCATCAACAACGAGTACCACCCCATCGGGCGGATCACCGTGGCCGGCGAGCCGAAGCTTCGTGTCTTCGAGCGGGGCCGCGCCCAGCCCGGCGCCCGCCAGACGACCTGGGCCGCCGAAGACCTGACCGCCGCCTTCGTGCAACAGGCCAGCCGCCCGACGTTCGATCCCGGGGAGTGGGCGCGTGGCGTGGTCTCCCGCGAAGGGACGCCGCTCACCGTCCGCTACGGCGACGAGATCGACCTGCTGGGCTATCAGGTGCTGGCCGAGGATCCTCGTCCGGGCGGCGTCGTGCGGGTCGATCTCTTCTGGCTGCCGCATGTCTCGGCGCGGGAGACCCACCGCATCGACGTGCAGCTTGGCAGCGAGCCGCGCATCGGCGATGGCAGCGGGCCGGCCTGCGACTCGTCCGGCGACGACCGCGACTGGCGGGCCGGCCGACCGTTTACCCAGCGGATCAGCATCCCGATCGCGGCCGGAGCGGCGGCAGGCAGCTATCCGCTGCTGGTGAGCGTCAGCCGGACCGAGCAGGGGGGCGGCGCGCTCACGCCGACCGGTGAATTGTCAACCAGAGGGCCGCTGGTGGAGATCGGACAGGTGGAGATCGGGGCGGGCAGTGGCGGTCGGTAACAGGCATGGCGCCGCTCGTGCTCGGCGGTGGCGCGTCAGTGGGTGAGATCCTTCGCTCCGCTCAGGATGACAGGGAGCGCCAGGACGACGGTGTGCGCCCGGATGACAGAGCACGTTGGGACGACGGTGTGCGCCTGGACGACGGTGTGCGCCGGGCCTCGGGAGACCGTGGCGACGCCGGGTCGGAGTCTTGGTGCGAGGCGGTCGTGGCCGGCGTCCTGGGGACGCTGGGATCGCTGCTGTTTCGCGGATTCGAGGGCGGGCGCTGGTCGGACATCCCGATCTTCAAGTCGTTCGTCGATCCACGCCTCTATCTGAACGATCCGTTCATCCAGGCCCTCCACGAGGGCACGCCAGCCGCCTACACCTATCGCTTCATCGCCGGGGCGATCGGGGCCCTGCCCTGGCTGCCGCTGGAGTGGGCGCTGTTCGTCCTGTTCGTGCCGGCGAGCGTCGCCAGCCTGGGACTGGCCTACCTGATCGCCCGGCGGCTCGTCGGCGACCGTCTGAGCGCCGTGCTGTTCCTGGCGCTCTACGTGGCCGGGTTCCGCATGCTGACCGTCGGCAGCCCGATTCTCCACTCCGCCGAGCTGACGCCAGCCTTCCTGGCCCTGCCATTCCAGCTTGGCGCGCTCTACGCCTTCCTCCGCGAGCGGCATGCGCTGGTCGGCATCGTGGCCGGGCTGGGCGTCGTCATCCACGCGCCAACGACGTCCTATGTGGGGCTGGCCATCGGGCTGGCCTATGTGCTGCGGATCCGCCACTACGGCCTCAAGAACACGGCCATCGCCGGCGGCTTGATGGTGATGTGCAGCGCCCCGACGACGGTCGGGGCGCTGCTCCAGCATGCTGCGCCGCTGCCGGGCTGGGCGCTGCAGCTTGCCCGCATCGAGCTTGCTACCGATCTCTCGGTCGCGGTGAACTGGGGGCGGGCCGGGCTGCTGCTCTACAACGTCGTGGGCGGCATCCTGCTGGCGGCAGCCCTGCTCGTTGCCCGGCCCACCGCCGAACGCCGGGCGGTCCTGGCTCTGTTCGTCGGCGTGGCCTTGCTCTGCGTCGTCGCATTCGTCTTCATCGACGTGACCTTGCGCGGGCCGATCAGTACGCTGGTGGCCCGGCTGCAGCTTCCACGCGCCGCCTGGGTAGTGGACATCCTCGGCCTGGTGTATGTGGCCGATCTCCTGCGACGGTCCTGGGCCGATACCTGGGCGCCACGCCTCGTCCTGGCCGTCCTGTTCGGCGCGATGCTGGTCTCGCCGTCCGACTTCGTGCCGCTGGAACCGATCTGGGCCGTGGCGACGTTGTTGCTCGTCGCGGGGCTGGCCGCCCAGCGCTGGCTGCCGGCCTCGCAGCGCCGAGCCGTCTTCCTGGGCCTGTCGGTCCTGGTCGGCCTGAGCCTGCCGCTGTTCGCCGGGCTGCGCCTGCTGACGCCGCTGCGCCGACTCGGGCAGTTCGACCTGGACGACGGCCTGAAGGCTGCCGCGATGGTCCTGGTCATCCTGGCGGGTTGGGGCGTCCACGAGGCCGCGCGCCGCCGGCTGGCGCTCCGTGGCGCGCTGGCGGCCGGCCTGACGGTGCTCCTGGTCGGGGCGTTCCTGGTGCGCGGCTCGACGGACTGGCTGCATCAGGCGAGGCATCGCGGCGGGTTGGCCTCGGCGGCGCAGTTCCAGGAGTGGGCGCGCACTCAGACGCCGGTCGACAGCGTCTTCCTGATCCTGCCGAGCGAGCCGAACAACGACGACTTCTACATGAACGCCGACCGGGCGCTCTACCTCGTCCGCGAGCGCGCGAACCAGGCCGTCTACTTCCCGTCGCACAACGAGGAGTTCCGAGGTCGAGTTGAGGGGCTGGGCGTCAGCAACGTGCTGCGCTACCGCGAGGAGCTAGATCAAGCGTACCGCCGGCTGACCGAGGATCGCATCCGCGAGCTGGCGGCGCGCTACAAGGTCACCCACTTCGTGCCGGCCCGGGCCGGTGACTTCAGTTTCCCGGTCGTGTACCAGCAGGGGGCCTGGACGGTCTACGAGGTCCGCTGACGCACTGGTCCGCTGACACACTGGTCCGCTGACGCACTACTGCGCGCGCACGTAGACCTTCCAGCCGATCGGGTAGCTCTTCTCCAGCCGGTAGCCGAGGGCGGGCAGCTGCCCCACGAAACGGTCGAGCTTGCCGAGGCGCCGCGGCCAGGTGACGATCGCCGAGGGCTGGTAGCGCTGGACGTAGTCGAGCGCCAGCGGAGCCGTCAGCGAGCCGGCATCGATGCGCGTGCCGCTGGTGTCCACGAGGTATGGGATCACCAGCCGGCGCGCCATGGAGGCCGCCAGCGGATTGTCGGCCAGCACCCAGCCGTCGGGCGGAGTGTGGGAGCGGATGATCTCGGCGATCTCCAGGTCGGCGGCACGGTCGCGGCGCTCGGCGGCGACGCGCGGAGCCTCGCGCAGCAGGTACTGGTCGGCACGGTGGAGCGTGGGGACCGTTGCCAGGTAGCCGACGATGCCGGCCGCGCCCAGGAGGGATGCCGCCACGGTGAACGCCTGCCGCTGCCGACCATGCGGCGCAATCCGTCCCGTGAACACGGCCCAGGCCCGCCATGCGGACTGCCAGCCCAGGCCAGCCCCGAGCGCCGCCAGCAGCGCCACCGGCGGCAGCAGGTAGACGATGTGCTTGTCTGCCAGATCGCCGTACTCGACGAACAGACCGAAGACCGCGCCAGCCCAGGCCAGCAGCGCCACAGTCAGGCGGGGGCGCAGCCAGAGCCCCAGGAGCGTCCCGACCGCCGCCAGCGCGTACAGGCCGGGGCTTTCCCGGCTCATGATGTTGTAGGTGAGGCGGAGGTTCTCGGCGGCCTTCGCACCGGCCGTGCTGCCGGCCCCCGTGCGATACGCCCCCAGGTTGTCCCAGACGCCGGCCGGCCCGAGCAGCAGGATCGTGATGGCGCAGGCGACGCCGAAGACCGTGCCGTAGATCGCGAGGTCGGCCGCCACCCGCCGCCACGGCCAGGCGAGCGCCGGACGGCGACGCGCGCCCGGCGGCCAGAGCAGCAGGACAGCCACCACCGCGCCGAACGGCACGGCCATCGGCTTGATCAGGACCGAGAGCGCGCACCACAAGGCCGAGACGATCAGCAGCCAGCGGCGACCTGTCCGTTCGTAGGCGAGCAGGCAGCCGAGCGCCAGCACGGCCGGGCCGATGGTCGGGATCTCGGCAAGCGCCAGCCGCGAGCCTTCGAGAAAGGTCGGGCTGATGCCCAGGATCAGGATCGCGGCCACGCCGGCGAGTGGGCCGGCCGCCTGCCGCATGCTCCACCACGCGCCCGCCAGCGCCACGACCGAGCAGACCACGACGCCAGCTCGCGCAGCCGTCAGCGTCTGCCCGAACAGCAGGTAGAACGGGTAGAGCAGATCGAGCAGCAGCGGCCCCTGCGACGCGAAGATGTCACGGAACGGCCGGTAGCCGGCCGACATCAACAGGAGCTGCTGCACCCGGATCCCCTCGTCAAACGAGCCGGTGTAGGCGTCGAGGTTGGCGGTCCGCAGGCGCAATGCCAGCCACGCCAGCCCGCCGAGCGCCACGATCTCCAGCAGCAAGGGCCAACGGGCGCGGGCGCTCGTGGCAGCAGAGCGTCCTGGAGACCTGGCGGGGGCCGCGGGGGCCAAATCGACCATGCTGCGGGTGAGTGTGACGGATGCTCGGGCAGAGCGTCCATCGCGGCACTGGCGGGCTGAAGCGTACTGGCGGGCTGACGCCGAGGCCCGAGCACAACGCAGGGCCGCAGCCTGCAGGCTGCGGCCCTGTTGGTCTCCCGATTCCGTAGGGACCAGTCCGACGAATCTGAGAACTAGTCGTTGCCGTCGTCGGAGGACTGGTTGCTCAGGTCGTCGCTCTCCAATGGATCGTTCGTGATCTCGATGTCCGAATCCAGCTCGCGCAGGTCGCGCATGTGTCCCGCTCCTTTCGGATCGCGCCTGTAGGCGCGTACCTCAGCATTCGCCCGCAGGCTCCGCAAGCGGGCTGTCCCCCTCACACGGAACCGCGAGCAAGAGCATAACGTACGACTCGAAGGGCGTCAAGAATCTTCTTTCGAGCGGCTGAGCATCGCCGGAAACCCGACAATTGAGCCGCCACCTGGAACACATCGGTACACTCCGTGCCCATGCAGCAGCCTCAGGCCACCTCCGCACCACGATCGGCCGGACCCGCCCGTCTGCAGCCGTCAGCGCGGTCGGGAACGGTCGGCTGGAGCCGGCGCGTGCGCCTGGTAGATCGGGGTGGACCGCTGACGCTGGTGGCGGTCCTTGCGCTGACGCTGGCAGCCCTCTGGATCCGCCTGGACGGCCTCCAGGGCTGGGACGGCACCCTCACCGTGGACGAGGCGCGGCTGGCGCTGGCCGCGCGCGGCATCAACCAGACCGGACTGCCACGGCTGCCGTCTGGCTGGGTCTACACGCGCGGTCTGCTCGCCACCTACCTGACCGCGCCTTCGCTGGCGCTCCTGGGGGAGTCCGACTTCGCGACGCGCCTCCCGGCCGTGCTGGCCGGCGCGCTGCTCGTTCCGGTGGCGTACCTCCTCGGGCGAGAGGTGGCCGGGCGGCTGGGCGGACTGGCCGTGGCCGCGCTGTGCGTTGGGCATCCGTCGCTGGTGGTGTGGTCGCGGCAGGCGTGGTTTTACGCGCTGTTCGTGCTGCTGTTCGCCCTGGCGCTGCTGTTCCTGCTGCGGGCCGCGCGCACCGGTCGCCCGAGCGATCAGCTCCTGGCCGGGGTGTGCGTCGGGCTGAGCGCGTTCGCCCACGAGGCCGGCATGTTCTTGCTGCTGCCGCTGACCGTTCAGGCCGGCCTGGCGCTGTGGCCTGTGCGCCGGGACCGCGCAGGCTGGTGGCCGCCCGTCGTGTCGGTGGGGATCGTCGGGCTGGCCGCCGTGGCGCTCTGGCTGCTGGTGACCCACCTGCGCGCCGAGAGCCTCGTCGGCGCATACGGCGAGGTCGAGGAGTACCTGAGCCCGTCTGTCGAGTGGGCGCGGATCCGGTTCTACCTGCGGATGCTCGCGGACGGTCCCGGGGTGTTGCTGGCCGGGGCCGTACTCGGCACCGGGTTGGCGATCCGCCGGAAGCTCGTGCCAACGCTCTTGCTCTGGCTGGCGCTGCTGCCGTCGTTCGTCCACGCGGCGTTCCTGATCCCGCGCGGGCCGCAGGAGCGGTACGGCCTGGCGATGCTGCTGGTGATCGTGGTGCTGGGCGTGCAGGGCCTGCGCCAGCTTGCCGAGGCAGCCGCCGGGCTGGCCGAGCGCCGCCGGCGCCTGGGCGTCCCGCCCGATCTGCTGACGCCGCTTGTCGTCGGGCTGGCCCTGGTTGGGACGGTGGCGGCGCATCAGGACGTCCGCCGCGCCGTCGACCGAGCAGCGCTCTCGGCCAGGGAGGGCGCGTGGCTGCGGCAGGCGCGATCGTTGGGCATCGACGGTGACGCTGTCGTGATGACGGACGTGCCGACGACAGTTGGCTGGTACATCGGCGGCCTGGATTTCTGGGTCAGCAGCCACGACTACGAAAAGTACACAACCCGTGTCGGCGATATCCGTCGGGACGTACATACCGGGGCGGTGCTGGTCAGAAGCCGGGGCGACTACGACCGGCTGGTGGCCCGGCCGCTTGCAGGACGGCAGGTCTGGGTGATAGCCTCTGGCCGCAATTACCAGTGGGGCGAGCTGGTCGACGATGACCTCAAGTCGTTACTCGACCGTAGCGCGTCACAACGGGTAAATCCTGGCGACAATACAAGGATTCTGCTAGTCAACCTTCCGTCCGGGTCTTGACAACAGGCTCACAAAACTGTAGGCTCGCGTTGTCGTGGAACCGCGGTGGTCTGAAAGCCATCAGCACTCCCCGGTCCTCCCCACGCCAACCGTGGTCGCCGCGCCTTCGGTTGCAGTGTAGGGGTACGCGTCGGGCGGTCGGACGAGGGGAAGCGGGAGGTGGGTTTAGGAACGTCTTCAGGGGAGATTCCCAGGTTGAGGTCCAGGCTTTTACCGTCCCCTCGTGTTCGTGTGCGCGGCAACCGCGGGTAACTTTTTGGAGGATTGAATGCGGAAGCTTTCGTCCATCGCTGGCGCGGCTCTTCTGGCCGTGACAGCTTTCGCCTCGCCGGCGAGCGCCCAGAGTGGCGCGGCTGGTGGCTCGTGCGGCACCTCGGCTGGTGCTTACGGTCTCACCGATCTGAACTCGGCCTCGTACGGCTCGAACAGCCACGGCGTGCCGGCGCTGTTCTACACCGTGAACTACTCGGGCGTGTCCGCTCCGACGACCGTCGGTGTCATCGTCCGGTACAACGGCGAGCTTGAGTCGCAGCAGGCCGTGGCCAGCTTCACCGCCCAGAACTCGGGTGGCTCGTTCGACGGCGCGATCCGGGCGAACATCTCCCCCGAGGCCCAGGGCGGCGGCAACGGTATCGACGTCGGCCTCCGTGGCCGGTCGGACGGTGGCCCGTCCCAGGGTGACAACCAGAGCGGCAACGGCCAGGGTGGCCGCGCGGGCCGTGGTGGTCCTGCGACCCAGGGTAGCGCGACTCAGGCCGGGATCACCCCGGGCGAGTACGTCTTCTACGTCTACACCGGCAGCCGCGGCGACGTCTACAACGTCAAGGACGGCACGGTTGCGCTGAACGCGTTCATCGCTGACGAGAAGGGCTACCTCGGCTCGTTCTCCTGCGGCGTCTCGACCGACCAGGGTTCCGGCCCAGGTTGATCGGCTGTCGCCGGCTACGGCGACCAAAAGAGGCGGGGCGGCCCGGCCGGGCAGCCCCGCCTCTTTTTATGAGCAGTCGATGATATCTCGTCTCATCTATGGCGTTGAGCGCACGCCCTCGGCTATCCTACTGATACTGCGTTTCGTCTGTGGAGGCGCGTGGACGCCCGCTCCGGCTGGCGGTTTCGGCCCTCCCTGCTGTCCGTGCGCCTGGTCTGCCCGGCCATGCGCGTTCTGCTGAGGAGCCGCGCTATGGCTAAACCGCTCGCGCTTGCGCTGGCGCTGATCGTCGCTCTCGCGGTCGCCGTCATCGGCCCGTCCGTCTCATCCGCCCAGCCGGCTGCCCGGGCGGCATCGCAGCCATCCGCTCAGGCCCGCGCGGTGCGGGTCGTCGTCGGCATGGGCATCGTCAAGGATCTAGTCGAGCAGGTCGGCCGGGACCGCGTTGAGGTCTTCAGCGTCGTGCCGGCTGGCGCTGACCCGCACACCTACCAGCCGACCCCGCGTGACATCCAGTCGATGCAGGGCGCGCGGCTGGCCGTCTGGAACGGCCTGGGCATCGACGACACGGCAGCCGACCTCGTGGCGGAACAGCTGCTGCCGGACCTGACCACGGTGGTCCTCAGCGCGGGCGTCACGCCGATGGCCGGCAGCCAGGACGAGGACGAAGACACCCACGGCCATGCCCACGCCGAGGGCAACCCGCACCTCTGGCTGGATCCGATGTACGCCATCGCCTACGTCGAAACGATCCGCGACACCCTCTCCGAGGTGGACCCGGCCGGCGCGGACACCTACAGGGCCAACGCCACGGCGTACATCGGCGAGATCGCGGCGCTGGACGCCTGGGCGAAGGGAGAGATCGCGAAGCTGCCGGCTGAGCGGCGCAAGCTCGTGACCTTCCACGACGCCTTCCCCTACTTCGCGGCCCACTACGACCTCGAGCTGATCGGCGTGGTGGTCAAGAGCCCGGGTCGCGAGCCGTCCGCCCAGGAGGTCGCGGCGCTGGTGACGGAGATCAGGTCGCACAACATCCCGACGGTCTTTGCCGAGCCGCAGTTCAACGCGCGCATCCTGGAGCTGGCGGCCCGAGACGCGGGCGTAGAGGTCAAGCGGCTGTACAGCGACGCCTTCGACTCCCAGGTGAAGACCTACCTCGACCTGCTCAGGTTCAACGTCACGTCGGTGGTGGAAGGCCTCAACAGGTAGGGCGTGGGTCGTAGGTCGTAGGGCGTGGGGTTGGTGAAAGCGTGCAAGTTGCAGTTGTCATCCTGAGCGCAGCGAAGGACCTCACCCGCTGACCGTCACGTTCGCGTCATCTGCTGACCGGCAACGCTCATATCACCCGCCGACCAGCAACGTTCGCGTCAGCGGGTGAGGTCCTTCGCTGCGCTCAGGATGACATGGGGGGTGCGTCTTTACTGCATCGCAGCGGCGCACGTCAGCAGGCATGCTTTCACGCCTCACGCCTCACGCCTCACGCCTCACGCCTCACGCCTCACGCCTCACGCCTCACGACCCACCTCCCACGCCCTACGATCCCCCACCCATGGAATGCGGGGCGTACAGGCCCGAACGCGCCAGATCCACGACCTCCGCCGCGACGCCGGCCTGTCGGGCCGCCCGCTCGCCGCGCGTCGTGGTCACCAGCGTTCCGCCGCTGCCGACGATGACGCCATCCAGGCAGATCGGGCGGCCAGCGGCGATGGTCGCCTTGACGGTGCGCGTTGCCACGTCCACCAGGGCGCAGTCGGCATCGGCTCCGACGCCCAGGTGGCCCTTCCGGTCCAGGCCAAGCATCCGGGCGGGGGCCAGCGCCGCCTTCTGCACGAAGGTCATCAGGCTCAAGCCGCCGAGCGCCACGATGGCAAGGCCGTGATCGACGGTCACGTTGCGCGGGATGCCGCCGCCGTCGGTCGAGAGCGCGTCCACCGCGAATCGACCGTCCGGCCGCCGCGCCGTCGCCAGGATGAACTGGCTGGTCGGGTCGTTGACGGGGAACGAGATGCCGATGGCCGTCCCCAGCTCTTGCCAGAGATCGCGGGCCGCCTGGCCGGTCAGCAGCCGATTGGCGTCGCCGGCGCCGTCCACCACCGAGCAGTAGCCGTCGAGCATCGCCCGTTCGAGTCCGGCCTCGGTGACGGGATAGTTGCCCATGATCAGGCAGTTGCGAGCCGTGCCGCTGGCCGGCACGCCATCCACGATCTTGCCGGAGGTACCGTTCGCCCGCGCCAGGTACGACTCCGAGCGCAGGTTCGGGTGGCGCACCAGGATGTCGATGGCCTCCTTCGCCTCGTCGATGGCGTCGAGCACCATGCCCCGGCAGTACGAGTTGACGTGGGCGATGTGGAGCGGGCCGCCGTCCGCCAGCGCTGCCGACTCGCGCAGGCCGTGAAGGTCGCTGCCGGTGACCGTCGAGCCGACGTGGAAGGCTGCGTAGGCTGTGCGGGCGCGGGCCGCTCGGAAGATCTCGGCGGTGGCGTCGGGCGTGTACGGGTAGTGCCCGCCCAGCACCTTGACACCGATGGCGCCGCGCTCCAACGAGCGGTCGAGCGCCGCCCCGATCTCCGAGGCGGTCGGTGAGGCGTTGGGCAGCTCGTTGCCGGGCGTCGGCGAGTCGAGCGAGGCGATGGTCAGGCCGGCCCCCGCCAGCTTGATGCCTTCCAGCACATCCCGTACGTCGCCCGAGAGATTGAGCGCCGTCGTGACGCCGGCCCGAGCCATCATGGCGTGCCCCGGGCGGAACTCGCCGCTGACGTGGGCATGGCTGTCCACCAGCCCGGGCATCACGACCAGCCCGGCCGCCTCGACCACCTGCGCGCCCTTCGGCACGCTGAGCCCCTGCCCGACCTCGCTGACGCGGCCATCCTCAAAGATCAGGTCGGCCACGCCATCCTGCCGGTTGCGCGGATCGACCAGCCGGCCGCCGCGCACCATCAGCTTCGCCACGATGGAACCTCCCGGGCCGGCCCGGCATCGAGCGGAAACGGTCGGGCGGCCAGCGATAGGATAACGAGCCGGTCGCCGCCGTTCGATGCGGCGCGGCTTGACGCGGGCCGTCCGCCCGGCCTACCGTCCCAGACGACGTGTAGCGGCGCGCATGGGTGCGCGCCTGCAGGACGGCTCGATGCGGACCCGTGACCTCGCGGTAGGCTCGCCGCCCATGCACAGCCAACCCGGAAGCGATATCCAACCGAGGAGGGTGCCAGCGATGGCGGAGCCAGTACGAGTAGCAGCCGTGGTGCCGTGGGAGAGACTGGTTGACTTCGCGCAGCGGGCCTACGAGGCCGCTGGCTGTCCGCCGGCCCAGGCCCGCGATGCCGCCGAGGCGATTGTCGATGCTGACGGCCACGGCACGACGACCCACGGCCTGAAAAATCTGCGGATGTACATCACCAACCTCAAGGAGGGCCGCGCCAACCCCACGCCGAACATCCAGGTGGTCGGCGGCTCGAAGGCCGTGGCCGTGATGGCGGCCGACCGGGCGCTTGGGCACGTGGCGGCCTACGCGGGCATCCGCAAGGCGATCGAGCTGGCGAAGGAGTACGGGACCGGCACGGTAGTGGTGCGCGACAGCAACCACTACGGCCATTCCGGCTTCTGGGCGAGCGTGCCGGTGCGCCACAACATGATCGGCTTCTCGTTCACCAACGCCGGCCCGACGATGGCGGCGTGGGGCGGCAAGGAGGCGATTGTCGGGAACAACCCGCCGTCCTGGGCGATCCCGTCGAAGGTCTCCGATCCGTCGAAGTCCCTCCCGGCTGCCGAGTACGAGCCAGTCTTCCTCGACATGGCCCTGAGCGTGGTGGCCGGCAACCGGCTCGACATCTACCGGCGACGCGGCGAGTCGATCCCCGAGGGCTGGGCCTTGAACAAGGACGGCTTCCCGACGACCGATCCGAACGACCAGCGCGCCGGCGGCACCCTCTTCCCGATGGCCGGCTACAAGGGCGTCGGGCTGGCCGTGGTGCTGGGCATGATGACCTCGTTCCTGGCCGGCAGCATGTTCGACGACCAGAAGCGCGACCCGGTCACGAAGGCGTTCACGCCCGGCACGACGGGCCATTTCTTCCAGGTCTACAACATCGAAGCGTTCACCGACCTCGAAGAGTTCTGCAAGCAGGTCCGCGAGGCCCGGGGTCGCATCCAGGCGTCGCCGCCGCGCGAGGGCGTCTCTCAGGTGCACGCGCCCGGCGACCTGGAGAACGCCAAGGCCAGGGCGCACCTGCAGGGCGTGCCGCTGGAGCAGTTCACGCTGGACGACCTGGCCTGGGTGGCCGAGTTCGTAGGCGTCCAGTACGACATCGTATGAGGTTCCAGGAGTCAGGAGTCAGGAAGGGCATGTCATCCCGCGGGCATGTCATCCCGCGGGCATGTCAGGGCGATTGCATGTTGATGTCGTCGTGCCGCCGCGTCGGGGCGATTGCATGTTGAGCGCGTCGTGCCGCCGCGTCGGGGCTTGAAAGCCCCGCCTACGATCCTGCAGTCGCTGCGCGACGCTCCGGTCTCACCTGTTGCTGCTGTTCCCTGTGTCCGTCGCGCAGCGACTGAATGCGTGTAGGCGGGGACTTCAGTCCCCGACCGCCCGTTCCATGATGCTTCGGGTACACCAATGAACATGCAATCGCCCTGGAGGGCACGTCATCCTGAGGGCATGTCAACCCGAGGGCATGTCATCCTGAGGGCATGTCATCCTGAGCGAAACGAGCTTGCGAGTGCAGCGAAGGATCTCACCCGCTGACCGTCAAGCCCGCGTCAGCGGGTGAGGTCCTTCGCTGCGCTCAGGATGACAACGGGGAGTCGCAGCTTTTAGCCGACAGTACTCCTGACTCCTGACTCCTGACTCCTGACTCCTGACTCCTGACTCCTGACTCCTGACTCCTCCGGGGAGGTTACTGATGGTCGAGATGGTGCGCGTCGCTGCCGTCGTTCCGTGGGAGCGCTGCGTTCAGTTCGCGGCCCGCGCTTTCGAGGCGTGCGGCGTGCCCGCCGATCAGGCCCACGACGCCGCCGAGGCGCTCGTGAACGCCGATGGGACCGGCACGGTGACCCACGGGCTGAAGAACCTGCGTCTCTACGTCACCGAGTTGAAGGATGGTCGCGCTAACCCGACGCCTGACATCCGAGTGGTGGGCGGCTCGAAGGCCGGCGTCGTGATGACTGGCGACAACGCACTCGGGCACGTGGCCGCCTACGCCGGCATGCGCAAGGCCATCGAACTGGCGAAGGAGTACGGCTCGGGCACAGTCCTTGTGCGCGAGAGCAATCACTACGGCCACTCCGGCTTCTGGGCCAGCCTGGCGGTGCGACACAACATGATCGGGTTCGCGGTGACCAACGCCACCAACGGCATCGCGCCGTTTGGCGGCAAGGAGCCGTTGATCGGGAACAACCCGCCATCCTGGGCCATCCCGACCCGCATCGTGGACCCGAACGTCCGCCTGCCCGATGCCGAGTATCAACCGGTCTTCCTCGACATGGCCCTCAGCACGGTGGCTGGCAACCGACTCGACATCTACCGTCGGCGCGGTGAGCCGGTACCGGCGGGCTGGGCGCTCGATCAGGATGGCTTCCCGACCACCAGCGCCACGGCTCGCAACGAGGGCGGCACGCTGACGGCCATCGCCGGCTACAAGGGCGTCGGGTTCGCCGTGGTGATGTCGATGATCACCTCGTTCCTGGGCGGCAGCCCGAACGACTGGGAGAGGATCGATCCGGAGTCACGGAAGCGCAAGCCGGCCCACACCGGCCACTGGTTCCAGGCCATCGACATCGCGCAGATGACCGACCTCGAGACGTTCACGCGCAGCGCCCGCGAGGCCCGTGAACGGTTCCAGGCGTCGCCGCCGCGCGAGGGCGTCGAGCGCGTGTACGCGCCCGGCGACCTGGAGAACGAGAAGGCACGCGCCTACCAGACCGAAGGCGTGCCGCTGGAGCAGTTCACCATCGACGATATGAGCTGGGTCGCGGAGATGCTCGGCATCGAGTTCAACCTGCTGCGGTAGGCTGCCTCGTGGCTCGTGGCTCGTGGCTCGTGGCTCGTGGCTCGTGGCTCGTGGATCGTGGATCGTGGATCGTGGATCGTGGATCGTGGATCGTGGATCGTGGATCGTGGATCGTGGATCGTGGATCGTGGATCGTGGATCGTGGAAGCGTCACGGCTGACACGTGCCGCACGCTCGTAGCAAGCACGCAACTCCCCATGTCATCCTGAGCGCAGCGAAGGACCTCACCCGCTGACCGTCACGGTGGGGAGATCCTTCACGTCGCTCGCAAGCTCGCTCGTTCAGGATGACAGACTCATTGCTGACCGCTGACGCAAACGTCGAGCGTCAGCAGATGGGTGAGCGTTGACGGTCAGCGGGTGAGGTCCTTCGC
>JADZEM010000190.1 GCA_020850535.1 Chloroflexota bacterium | reverse complement strand
TCAGGGCGATTGCATGACGAGCACGTCCTGCGACCTCGTCGGGGACTGAAGTCCCCGCCTACAGTCATTCCGTCGCTGCGCGACGGAGACCGGGAACAGCCGTCGTCCGGTGAGACTGGAGCGTCGCGCAGCGACTGCAGGATCGTAGGCGGGGCTTTCAAGCCCCGACGCGGGGGCACGACGACATCAACATGCAATCGCCCTGCGTGTGGACGGTCGTCAGCCGACGCGCAGCAGGATCGTGTGGTAGCCGGTCGAGCCGGAGGGGAACGGCTCGGCCTCGCTCTGGATCTGCGGCTCGCCAGTGCCGTCGATGGCGCGTGCCTTCACCGTGTAGGTGCCCGGACCAAGCTGCTTGCGGAAGATCCAGAGGTTCCAGGAGTTGAGCGCCAGGGCGGGCTTCACCTGGGCCTGTTCCCAGGTCTTGCCGTCGTCCAGGCTGATCTCGACCCTGTCCACGCCCCGGAAGCCGGCGAACGTCACCCCGCCGACGACCACGTCGCCGGGCGGCAGCTGCGCGCGGGTCGCCGGAAAGTCGATGCGCGTGGCCGTCTGATAGGGGGCACGGTCGTCCCAGCCCTGCTTCGCCCAGAACCCCTTGTAGTCGTTGTCCACCAGCTCGATGCGGGTGATCCACTTGACGTTCTTCATGCCGTAGATGCCGGGGATCAGCAAGCGGGCCGGGTAGCCATGCTCGCGCGGAAGCTGCTCGCCGTTCATCTCGTAGGCCAGGAGTGTGTCTGGGCGCGTCGCGACCTCCAGCGGGATGCTGTCGGTGTAGCCGTCGTCGGCATGGAAGACCACGTCTCGCACGCCCGGCTTGAGGGCCGCCCGGCTCAGGATCTCGACCAGCCGCACGCCCTTCCAGTGGGCGTTGCCCCAGAGGTCGCCGCCCACCGTGTCGCTGATGCAGTGGAGCGTGTAGTAGTCGCTGAACGCCGGCAACGCCTTGATGTCGGCGTAGAGGTAGGTGGCAGGGTTCTCCACCAGCCCGTCAACCTTCAGCGACCACGTGCTCATGTCTACCGTCGGATCGATCAGGTTCTTGGAGACGGTGTAGAACTCCTTCGCAGCCGTGACCTCGGGGCTGAGGTTTGGCACGTCGAAGGGGGCCGGGGCGGGCGTCTTCGGTTGGACCGTCATCGGGACGGGCGGCGCGTCCGGTCGGGGAGCCGCGCGGACCGGCGCGCTGCCAGCGGCGGCCGGCGCGGGCGGCTGCTCGGCCACGGCGGCCGGCGGGCTGGCGCTCGGCGCAGCGTCGACAGACTCTGATGCTGGCCCGCCCGGCGCGGCCGTCTCCGTCCCGACGGTGCTGGTCGGTGCGCGCCCACCCAGCAGCTGCCGCCAGGCTGTGCCCACCGCCGCCACGGCCATCAGGCCGGCCAGCATCCCGAGGATCGCGGCCCGGCGCTCGGCCATCACGACCCCCGGGCGCGTATCCGGCTCCAGCGCGCGCAGCAGGAGCAGCAGCGACCCGCCGAAGCTCCCGAACACGAGGGCAAGCTGCACGGCCATCGTGACGGTGCCCGCTCGGGGGTTGGTGCCGAAGACGCCGAGACCCAGCAGCGGCAGGACGGCCAGGCCGAAGATCGCCCAGATGGCGGTAGCGAGGGCCAGCGCCCGCCTCCAGGTCAGCGGGCCGTATGCGAAGCCCCGCCCCAGCAGCCCGCCGACCAGCAGCGTCCCGATCAGGATGCCGACGTAGAGCGTCGGCTTGGCGGCCGTACGCAGCGCTTCGAGAATGGCCGAGAAGACGGCTGCCGGCATCAGGCTGATGAACGCCTCGCCGATGACCTCCGGGAGGGAGGGAACCGCCGTTGCGACGCGCAGGACGACCATCGCCACGGTCATCGCGACGGCTGCGCCGACGCCGGCCAGGAAGCCGCGTCGCCGCCGCTGGCGTGGTTCGCGCCCAGCACCCATCTGCATGCTCATACGAAGGCTCCTACCGGCTGGATGCTCGGCGCACGGTTCAGGATGGTCGCAGCACGGTCCCTGCGCGCAAGCGTACCGCGCTGGGCATCCCGTTGTCTGAAGATTCCTACGTTCCTATGACGTGAGCAGATCGGTCGAATGTGCGCCAAACCCGTACGGAAACGGACCGGACTGCGCCATGCGGACCAGGGAGAGCAGGGATCGTGCAGGTCGCGGTATACTGGAAGCGACCTTGAAACGTTTGCAGAGAAGCTTGACAGAGAGCACGTCACGCGAGAGCGCCAGCAAGAGGGGCACGAAGCGATAGGGCTTCGTCGCCCCTTTTTCGTGTGCGCCGGAGGAAATGTCCGCACTATGCAGCTCGTAGAGACCCCACCAGATCCCGAGCAGGCGACGAAGCGCCGCCGCGCCAGCACGCGTGCGCAGGCCGTCGCCGTGCCCGCCGAGACCCCGGCGACCGAGATCGCCGCCCGCCCCGTGGCGGCCGCGCCGAAGCCGCGCCGCACCCGCAAGAGCACCGCCGCCGTCGCAGCAGAGGCCGAGGCCATTTCGGCGACGCCGGTGGCTCCCGCTGTTGAGGCGGTTGCGCCGCCTGTGGAAGCGGTGTCAACCCCTGAGGCGGCGGAAGCGGTGTCAACCCCTGAGGCGGCGCCGGAAACGCCCGGGAAGTCGCGCCGAACCCGCAAGTCAGGTACCGCGTCGGCAGCATCGTCCACGCCCGAAGCGACTCCCACATCAGCGGCTGCGCCCGAAGCCCCGGCTCCAAAGCCGCGCCGCACACGCAAGGCCGCTGCCACCGTCGAAGCTGTGCCCACTGCCGAGGCATCGTCTGCGCCTACTGCGGCCGACCTGACGACGTCGGCTATGACGGAGCCGGCGTCCGCGCCGGCGAAGCCGCGTCGCACTCGCAAGACCAGGGTGACCCCGGTCGCCGAGGCCGCGGCATCCGCGCCGGTCCAGCCTGCCCCCGCGCCGGTCCAGGTCGCCCCTGAGCCGGCGGCAGCCCCGGCAAAGCCGCGACGGACCCGTCAGGCGGCCCGCGAGGCGGCCGCCGCCCGTGCAGCCGAGGCGGCGGCCGCTGTGGCAATGCCTGCCGAAGCGGCAGCAGCTGCCGAGCCAGCCGTTGCGCCCGCGCCGGCCGCTGCGCCCGCGCTAGCCGCTGCGCCCGTGCCAGCCGTTGTCGACGACTGGGTGCCCACCGTCACCCGGGTCCGCATCGTGGATGGCCGCGAGGAGCGCTACGAGGTTCCCGTTGGCAGCGATGGCCCGCGCAAGCGCCGCAAGGTGCGCCGGGTCCGTCCTGCTGCCGAGGCTGACACCTACGCCGGCCCCACGCCGCTCGATCCTGGCCCGTCCCCCGACGAGCCGAAGGTGCTCGCGTTCGGCGGCGTCCTGATGACGGCCCAGACGGCCCGTTCGCTGGCCGACATGGGCTTCGTCAACCCGACCGAGATCCAGCAGAAGACGATTCCCCTCCTGCTGGAAGGCCAGGACGTGGTGGGGCAGGCCCAGACGGGCACTGGCAAGACCGCCGCGTTCGGCATCCCGCTGGTCGAGCGCATCGACCCCTCGATGCTGGTTGTGCAGGCGCTGGTCCTCGCGCCGACCCGCGAGCTTGCCAGCCAGATCTCCGACGAGCTGACGCGCATCGGGCGGTGGCGTGGCGTCCACGTCGCTGCGATCTACGGCGGCGCGAGCATGGGCAACCAGCTGCGCGACCTGAAGCGCGGCGCACAGGTGGTGGTCGGCACGCCCGGCCGCATCCTCGACCATCTCAAGCGGGGAACGCTCTCCTTCGAGAGCGTCTCGTACCTTGTGCTCGACGAGGCCGACCGGATGCTCGACATGGGCTTCATGCCCGACGTGGAGCGCATCCTCCGACGGACGCCGCGCAACCGCCAGACGGCGCTCTTCTCGGCCACGGTCCCGACGGTGGTGCGGATCATCTCGCGGCGGCACATGCGCGACGCCGTGACTGTCCAGTGCAAGCCGGAGCAGCCGACGGTCGCCGCCGTCGATCAGGTCTACTACGAGGTGGCCGAGCGCGACAAGCCCGAGGCGTTGCGGACTGTCCTGCTTGAAGAGCAGCCCGAGCGGGCGATGATCTTCTGCCGGACCCAGGTGGCCGTCGACCGGCTGACCCGGATCCTCCGTCGGGACGGCATCCCGGTCGAGGCGATCCACGGCAGTCTCGGTCAGAACCAGCGCGAGCGCGTCCTGGCGGACTTCCGCAGCGGGGCGATCACCCTGCTGATCGCCACGAACCTCGCGGCGCGCGGCCTCGACATCCCCGAAGTCAGCCACGTGATCAACTACGACATCCCCGAAGAGAGCGAGTCCTACGTCCACCGCATCGGGCGGACGGCGCGGATGGGCCGCGAGGGGAAGGCGATCACGTTCGTGGCTGAGTGGGACGAGAAGTCGCTGAGCGAGATCAAGAAGGTCACCAACGGCGCCCTGCGCGAGGAGCGGCTCAGCCTCTACGCGTAGGCGTGGGCCGTGGGCGTGGGCCGTAGATCGTCGGTGTTGGGGCGCCAGCGCCGACTGTCCGGCTGCTGCGGCCTTCGAGTGTGTAGAGTTGTAGGGGTGCGGTGGAGTGCGGTGGCTGCTCCACCCCCATGACCCACGATCTACGACTTACCACCTACGATCTACAACCTAACACCCACGCAGGAGGGCGCATGGCTGGCTGGCAGCGCGTCACGGCGAACGGCGCAGACTTCGAGCTGAAGACGCTCCAGGTCGGGACGTTCGAGAACGTCGTCTACATCGTCCGTGACCCCAACACCAAAGAGGGGTACGTCATCGACGCGGGCTGGGAGCCTGACAAGATCGCCGCGGCCGTCGAGGACACGAAGGTCAAGGCGATCCTGATCACGCACGGCCACTGGGACCACCACGATCAGCTCGACCCGCTTAAGGCGACGCTCGGCGTGCCGGCTGCCATCGGGGAGCTGGATCAGGGGATGTTGAAGTCGCCGCCAGAGCAGACGCTCGTGGACCGGCAGGAGCTGCCGTTCGGCAAGAACGTGCTGACGGCGATCCACACGCCCGGCCACACGCCCGGCAGCACCTGCTTCACGGTGGGCAACCTGCTGTTCAGCGGCGACACGCTCTTCCCGGGCGGCGTCGGCAACACCAAGAACGAGACCGGGCACTTCTACACGATCATCCGGAGCGTCGAGTACAAGCTGCTCTCGCTGCCCGACGACACCGTGATCTACCCTGGGCACGGCAAGTCCTCGACCATCGGAGCCGAGAAGCCGAGCCTGCAGGAGTGGAAGGATCGCGGCTGGTAGTGCCGGTCGAGAGCGGCCCTCACTTCCGACCGAGGGAGGGCCTCCCTCGGTCGGAAGTGAGCGCGTCTCTCTGCTCCCGTCTCTACGGGAAGCTGATGCCCAGCTCGGCCGCCGTCTCCTCGAACTCGCGGCGCACGCCGTCCGGGATCGGGATGCCCTCCACCAGCCGGTGGGCCTTCTTGGTGGCCTCGATCTCGCCGGGCGCGTAGATGGCCGTGGCGCCGGCCGCCAGTGGCGTCGCCTTGACCTCGCGGATCATCTGCGCCAGCCGCTCCTTGAAGCTCGGCAGCGGGATCATCTTGTCGATGTCCAGCACGCCGAACAGATGGCCGATGTCCTGCTTCGTGTCCAGCTTGCCGTAGAGCGGCCCGATGTGCGTTCCGAACGACGCGCCCGTCAGGGCGCCGCTCAGGATGTCGATCATCATCGAGATGACCGCGCCCTTGTAGCCGGCCATCGGCATCACGGTGCCGGCCAGGGCCTCCTGCGTGTCCGTCGTCGGGCGGCCCTCCTTGTCGAGCGCCCAGCCCGGCGGGATCGTCTTGTCGCCGCGCGTGGAGGCCAGCAGGATGTGGCCCCGCGCCACGACGCTGGTGGCCATGTCCATGATGACCGGCCCTTCCTCGCTCGGCACGGCGATCGAGAACGGGTTGGTGGACATGTACGCCTTCGCGCCGCCCCAGGGGGCCATCGCGGCCGGACCGTTGGTCATGCCCAGGCCGACCATGCCCGCCTCAGCCGCCATCGTCGTGAAGTACGCCGTGGCGCCGAAATGATTACTGTTGCGCACCCCGGCCCAGCAGGAGCCGGTCTCGCGGGCGCGCTTGATCGCCTCGCGCATGGCGTAGGTGGCCACCACCGAGCCGAGACCGTTGTCGCCATCCACCACGATGGCCGAAGGCGCATCCGAGACGACCTCGATCTTCGGGCGCGGGTTGGTGATGCCGACCTTCAGCCGCTTGACGTAGATCGCCAGCAGCCGGGTGATCCCATGGGTGTCAACGCCGCGCAGGTTTGCCTCGATCAGGTTGTCGGTGACAATCGCGGCGTCCTCGTCCGGCACGCCGGCGGTGGTGAAGGCGCGCAAGGTGAACGCGCGCAACTGTTCGACGGGGTAAAGGGTTCCCCCGGCATCCTCTGCCATGTGGACTCTCCCTGGTGGGTCTGGCCGGCCAGGTCTGGCCACCCTGGCCTGGCCGGCCGACGGCTGGCCGAATCGTCGTCGATCCTGCGAATCGCCTGCGGGAGAGTGTGACACCCCCGGCCGGGACAAACAAGCACCGCTGCTGAATATCGCACACAGGCGCTGACCAGGGGAGTATAGGCTGTTCAACCTACCCGCCAGGGTAGGCAGGCGGCGGCATGCTGTCCTACCCATTCACGGAACGCGCCCGCCATGTTTGGGACACCTGCCCCAGCCGCGACGGGGCGTCGCCCGTCGATGATTCTCTCTGTGGCGAGGCTGGCTGACTGCTCTGAGGCGGGGCGCTTGTGTGCTGCGCCCAGAGTTCCGATTCGGGTCTCGTGCTGCTGTGAGGATTTTTTCGGAGGACCCGTTTTCGATGCGTGGGATGTTCATTGCGCTGATGGTTATGGGGGCCGTCTGGACGGGCGGACTCGTCTGGTCGGTCCTTGGTGGCATGGTCCTGGTGCCCTCAGCAACCGTGATCAGTATCGGCAGCGGGCGGACGACCGCGCCGTCCGGACCGGCCGCGGCGGCCCCTGCGTCCGCACAGTCACAGGCGGCCAAGCCCGTTGGGACGGCCGCGGCACAGACACAGGCGGCGGCGCAGGCCGCGGCCAGCACCGCGCCGGCCTCCAGCCATGAGGGCCATGCGGTCTCGCATGCAGACATCGTCCCGACGTCCACCAAGGGCAATCAGGTCCTTGAGCCGCGCATCGTGGACGGCGTCAAGGTGTTCGACATCACGGCATCCGTGGTGAAGTGGGAGATCGCGCCGGGCGAGTTCATGGACGCCTGGGCTTACAACGGGATGGTGCCCGGCCCGCTGCTGCGCGCCACCGAAGGCGACCGCATCCGCATCAACCTGAAGAACGAGCTGCCCGAGCCGACGGTCATCCACGTCCACGGCCCGATGCTCCCGAACGCGATGGACGGCGTGCCGGACGTGACCCAGCCCGTCGTGCAGCCTGGCGACAGCTTCAGCTACGAGTTCGAGGCCAAGCCGTCGGGGACGTTCCTCTACCACACGCACCACAACTCGGTCTCGCAGAAGTCGAAGGGCCTGTTCGGGGTCATGCAGATCGACCCGAAGGGCTTCGTGCCGACCTTCGACCGCGAGTACTTCCAGGTGGTTGGCGAGCTGAACGGCTTCTTCGTCATCAACGGCAAGGCGTTCCCGGCCACCGAGCCGCTGGCGGCCAAGCTCGGCGAGCGCGTCCGCATCCACCTGGTCAACCTCGGCGAGATGATCCACCCGATGCACAGCCACGGCTTCGCGACGAAGATCGTGGGGACGGACGGCCACGTCGTGCCGGATGGCGCACAGATCACCAAGGACACGATCACGATCGGCCCTGGCGAGCGCTACGACCTGGACTTTGTGGCGGACAACCTCGGCAACTGGGTCTACCACTGCCACATCCTGAGCCACGTGCAGAACAAGGGCGTCGAGCCGGGCGGCATGATCTCGGTCATCGCGGTCACCGAGTAGGCGAGCGGCCACGCGCAAGACCTGAACGGGGGTGGCTCAGTACGGGCCGCCCCCGTTGGCATACTACAGAGGCAGAACACACGCTTTGAAGCAGACCGTATCGTTGGAGAGCGTGCGATGACGACGACGGCCCCTCCTCGTCTCTTTGTGCCGGCGCCCCCGTTTCCGCCCGCATACGGCCGCGCCGCGAGCATCGCGCTCGGACTGGGGCTGTTCGGCGGCTTCCTGACGGGGTTGTACGCGCTGGGCGCGCCGGCCTTCGGGTGGCCAGGGCAGGCGTACGCGCCGCTGGTGCAGGCGCACGGGCAGATCCAGACCCTCGGCTTCGCCGGGCTGCTGATCGTTGGCGTCGGCGGGCTGATCCTGCCGGGCTTCTGGCGCGCGAAGCTGGCGCACCCTGAGGCGCTCTCGGTGGCCGGCTGGCTGGTGGGCATCGGGTTGCTGGCGCAGCTTGTCGGGCAGCCGCTGCCGTCGAGCATCGTGCGCTCGGGGCTGCTGATCGTGGCGGCGCTGCTGCCGCCGCTGGGGTTCGCCTGGGCCGGGCGGCAGCTGGTGGCCGCGCGGCCAGCGTCGGCGGGGCGTCCTGCTCCCTGGGAGTGCCTGCTGCTGGTGGGAGCCTTTTCCCTGGTGGGCGCGCTGCTGGTGCGGGCAATCTCGCTGATCGGGCTGGCGCAAACGGGGATGCCGGCGGACTACGGCCTGCCGCATCAACTGCTGGTGCTGCTGGAGGTGGACGGCTTCCTGCTGGCGGCCACATCTGCCGTGCAGCTTCGGCTGCTGCCGCCGCTGGCGCGCGTCCGCCCCGTGAGTCAGGCTCTGCCGTGGCTCGGCATTGGCGGGCTGGCGCTGGCGTTGCTGGCGCGGGTGGCCGGTCTGGTGCTGGACGCCCCGCTGCTCGCGGTTCTCGGCATCTGGCTGAGCGCCCTGGCCGTCCTGGCGCTCTTCATCGCGCTGGGCCTCTGGCGGCCGGGCGTCCCGCCCACGGTCGAGGCCCCGGCCACGCTCCTGCCGGGCCGCACGCGCGTGGTGCTGCGTGTCTGCTGGGCGGGCTTGCTCATCAGTCAGTGGGGCCGTGCGCTTGGGGTGCTGCCGTCGGACGCCATCACCCACGCCTTCACGGCGGTCTATCTCGTGCCGCTGATCGTGGCGATCGGCATTCGGATGCTCCCGCGCGTCTCGGCCTACCCGATCCGGTTCCCGGGGCTGTCAGGGGCGCTGGTCTGGGCGGCGGTGGCCGGCGGCCTCCTGCGCGCGTTCGGGCTGGTGATCGGCGGGCTGCTGGCGGACGGCTCGGCAGGCGTGGCGCTGGGGGCGCAGCTTGGCTGGCTGGGCGGCGGGCTGCTCACGACGGTCATGGTGGTGTTCGTGGTGCTGGCGTGGTCGCCGTGGGGCGTTCCGACCGGGCCGCAGCGGTCGGAGATCATGCAGATCGAGGTGCCGGGCAAAGCGCCGCGCCGCGCCTGCTGACCGGGCTGCTGCCGTTATACTGGCACGCGAAGGCGGTGGCTGGCGCGCCGTGGCGGCGGGGCGTTGCAGTGCCTCTCCGGAGGGCTATCGCCGGGTGACACCCTGGCTGGGATGGCGAGCGGCTCATGGCAATTCCGAGCGAGCGAATTCGAAAGCCGAAACCCGTAGGCGCGCGCTCGCGCGTCTCTGAGACACTGGTGGCCTTGAGCGACGCGCTGGCAGTACTCGCTGCCGAGCGCTCGATCAACCGGGTGCTCCAGCGCATCGTCGATCTCGCCCGCGAAGTGCTGGGCGCGAAGTACGCTGCTCTGGGTCTGGCGGACGCCGATGGCCGCATTTTTGAGTTCATCACCAGCGGCCTGACCCCCCAGGAGCGCGCCGCGATCGGGCCGCTGCCGCGCGGGCACGGGCTGCTCGGCGTGCTGATCCGCGAGGGCCGTCCCGTCCGCACGAACAGTATCGGGCGTGACCCGCGCTCGTCCGGGTTCCCGCCGAACCACCCGCCCATGACCTCGCTGCTCGGCGTCCCCATCAAGCTGGGCGACCGGGTGCTTGGCGATCTCTACCTGACCGAGAAGATGAGCGGCGAGGAGCTGGACCCGGCCGGCTTCGACGAGACGGACGAGCAGCTCGCCCTGCTGCTGGCCCGCCATGCAGCCGTGGCGATCGAGAACGCCAACCTCAACGACGAGCTGGAGCGGCGGCTCAACCAGGTCTCGACGCTCCGCGAGCTGGGGCAGGTCATCGGGCAGGAGCTGGACATCGAGCGCGTGTTCCAGCTTGTCGTGGAGCGGTCGGCTGAGCTGCTGGGGGCCGCCCTCGTCGCCATCGCGCTGAAGGATCCCGTCAGCGACGTCTACACCTTCGAGGCAGCGGCCGGCCGGCGGGCCCGCCGGCTGCTTGGCCTGCGCGAGCTTGGCGGCGCGAGCATGATCGGCTGGGTGGCCGCCGCCGGCCACGGCGAGATCGTCGAGGACGTGGCGCACGACTCGCGCGTCAGCCTGCGCGTCCTCGAGGCCGTTGGCGGTCGCAGCGGCATCTGGGCGCCGCTGATGCGCGGCTCTCGCGTTGTCGGCTGCCTGATGGCGTTCGACCGGCAGGCCGGCGGCGTCTTCGGCGAGGCCGATCTCCGGCTGGCCGAGGCGCTCGGTCAGCAGGCGGCCGCGGCCATCGAGAACGCCCGCCTCTACGAGAGCGCCCGCCACGAGGCCAGCACCTCCCGAGCGCTCTTGCGTGTGACCCGGGCGATGAACGCCTCGATCCGCCTGGAGGAGATCCTCCAGTTGATCGTCGATTCGTTGTCGGAGCTGATCGGGACGCCGGCCGTCGCCGTGTCGCTGCTGGCGCCGGATGGCGTCCATTTCGAGCTGGCGGCGACGCGCGCCCTGGCGGCGACGGTGGACGAAGCCGGCGACGAGCTCGACCCGCGCGTGAGCAGCCTCGCGCCGCTGGTGCTCGGCGGCGAAGGCCCCAGCGTGGTCGCCGACACCCGTGACCGCCCAGACCTCGAGTTTCCGACTTTGCGAGATGGCACCGTGCCGCGCTCGGTGGCCGTCTCCCCGATCCGCCTCGGGGAGCGCATCCTCGGCGTGGTCGAAGCGTACTCCACCGAGCCGAACCACTTCAGCTCCGACGACACGACGCTGCTCTCGGCCTTCGCGGATCAGGCGGCGACGGCCATCGAGACGGCCCGCCTCTTCGGACAGACCCGCGAGCTGGCGCTGCTCCAGGAACGCGACCGCATCGCCAAGGAGCTGCACGACGGCATCATCCAGACCATCTACGCCGTGGGTCTGAATCTCGAATATTGCCGCCTTGCCGTGCACGAGAACCCCGCCGAGGTGGAGGCGCGCATCGGGGATGCCACCGCCGGCCTCAACCGGGCCATCTCCGACATCCGCAACTACGTGCTGGATCTGACCCACCGCGTCAGCGGCATCGCCGGCCTGCGGGAGACGGCCCTCGGGCTGGCCAACGAGTACGGGCAGCCCTCCGCGCCCGGCGAGATCGCCGTGGCGATCACCGTGGACATCACAGACGAGGCCTCCACGGTCGCGCCGCCCGAGCGCCGCTCCGAACTGGCCCAGGTGCTCCGCGAAGCGATCGCGAACGCGATGCGCCATGCCCGCGCCTCGAGCGTTGTGATCACCGGCGCGGTCGAGCACGGGCGGCTCGTGCTGACCGTGGCGGATAACGGCGTCGGGTTCGACGTGTCGGCCGGCTCGACGGAGGAGCACCACGGGCTGCGGAACATGGCGAACCGGGCGCGGATGCTGGACGCCAACCTGAACATCGACAGCACACGTGGGCGCGGCACGACGATCACGCTGTCGGTGCCGATCACCAGTTAGGGCAGCCACGTCAGCGGCGTACTCGTGCTCCGCGAGCAGAAGACTTTCGGTTCCCCGACCAGGACCGCATATTCTCGCGCCGAACGTTGCACTTGTTTCAGCGCGGCCGAATGAGATGCTTTGCGTGTCGGCCCGCGGTCCTCAGGAATCGGCCTGCTCGATCCTACTACGTTGAGGAGTCCCGACAGTCAGATCCCAGGTCGAGCCCTCGAAATACAACTCGGCGAGCGCTTCGACGACCGGAGGGCTCCTGTACCGTCGCCGTACGCTCATCATCGGTCACATCCTCGCCAGCCTGGCATGTTCATGCCGCCTGGCCCCCATGCCTGGCCCCCATGACGACTGATGCCACTGCACGGTCACCATGCTCCGATGCGGTCTTGACGACCATCGTCCCGCAGCATCTCAGCCCGTAAACCAGTGTAACGAGTTAGCCCGTAAGCCAGTGTAACGAGAAGAGCTCAGGTGCTGAACACTTCCATGCGCGTCAGCAGTCCACGCCCATGCTTATGGCTGCACCCAATCGTCCACACCGCCAACGGTCAGCTCTCGCCGGCGGCCGCCAGCGCCGCCCGAGTGCGCGCCTCGCGGGCCGCAATCGCCTCAGCGCGTGCCAGCAGCGTCTGCGCCCGCTCGACAATCGGGATGTCGATCATCTTGCCGTCCAGCGCGATGGAGGCCCGGCCGGACGCCTCAGCCTCGGCGTAAATCTCGATCACCCGACGAGCGTACAGGACCTCAGCCTCGCTCGGGCCGTAGCAACGGTTCAAGATCGCTACCTGCGTCGGGTGGATGCAGCTTGCGCCCCGGAAGCCGAGCGCCCGCGCCCGCGCTGCCGAGCGCTCCAGCCCGGCCAGATCGGCGTAGTCCGCCAGGGTGCTGCTCAGGCCGTGTGGCTGAATGCCGGCCAGCCGCGCCGCCACGATGACCATGCCCTTGCCGTAGGCCTGCTCCTCGCCCGCTGCCGAGGGGGAGACGCCGATGTCGCGGGTGAAATCCTCAGCGCCCAGGCTCAGCGCCACGACACGCGGGCTGGCACAGGCGATCTCGGCCATGTGCTGCACGCCGAGCGCCGACTCGACCAGCACCGAGACGTCGATGCCGCCGACGGGCAGGCCGCGCGCCAGCTCGCGCTCGGCGATCAGCCGGTCGACGATGTGGACCTCGATGGCCGACTCGACCTTCGGGAAGACGATGCCGGTCAGCCCGGGCCAGATCGCTGCGTCGAGGTCGGCAATCGCCAGCGCGAACGGCTTATTGATGCGGACCAGGACATCGGCGCCGCCCCGGCCGGCCAGGCCAATCGCTTCCTGCACCAGCGTGCGGGCTGCCGCCTTCTCGCTCGGTGGGATGCTGTCCTCCAGGTCGAGCACGATGGCGTCTGCGCGGCGCGTGTAGGCCCGCTCGACGAACCGGCGGACGTTGACGGGCAGGATCAGCGACGAGCGGCGCACGAGCGTGCCCGTCCGAGCCGCTTGCTGCTCCCGAGACGGCGTGACGAACCAGCCATCGGCGTTGGTGGTGTGGACGAAGCTCACCCTGGGCCTCCCGCTGCTGCATGCCGTCGGCACGGCGCAGGGGGAGGATACTGTGCCTGCGGCGCGGCCTTGCAGGGCCGCGCCCGGGAGAGCAGCATCATGGCCTTTGAGAGCGTCCCGTTCGGCCGGGCGGCCGGCCAGAACGCGATGGGTATGCCAGTCGCGTTCTGCAACGCCATCGCCTTTGACCTGACTGATGTTCGGCGGCTGGTCTACGTCTCGGGGCAGCTTGCCGTGGACGCGGACGACCAGTTGATCGGCGTCGGCGATGTCGGGGCGCAGACGGAGCAGGTGCTCAAGAACATCGAGCGCTCGCTGGCGCAGCTGGGCGGCTCGCTGGCGGATGTGGTGCAGGTGACGGTCTTCGTGAAGGAGATGACGGACCTGAAGGCGATCCACGAGGTGCGGCTGCGGATGTTCAGCCCGCCCTACCCGACCAGCACGCTGGTGGCGGTCTCGGCGTTCGTGCACCCTGACGCGCTGATCGAGATCAACGCGGTGGCAGCGCTGCGCGGCTGACGAGTGCCCCGTGCAGTCACTCCGATCATATCGTCGGTACCGGGAGATGACCCGGTGCGCTGCGCGGCTGACGAGCGCCCCGTGCAGTTACCCGGCGCGGCGGGAGCACATGGGCGCCCCGCCGTGCAGGCCGGCTGCCGTCAGCCGCGGTGCGCTCGGGGGTCAGCCGCAGCTACGTTCGACCGTCAGCGTTTGCAGCTTCAGCGTCACGTCCTGGCCGCTCACCCCACGTCGGGTCGCGCCGCCGGGCACGTAGATCAGGCCGTCCAGAAACGCCGCGCCCGTGATGCCGTGCATCGCCGTTGGGAGGGGCGGCAAGCTGTGCCAACTGTTGGTGGCAGGGTCGTACAGCTCGGCGCGGTCGAAGACGCCCATCGGGTGCGCGTCGTTGCCCTCGCCGCCGATCAGGTAGACGCAGCCGTTGGCCTCCACCGACGTGACGCCCGCGCGCGGGGCCAGCAGCGGCGCACCCTCCGACCAGCTGTTGGTGGCTGGATCGTAGATCTCCAGGCGATCCGTCATCTCGCTGCCGACGCCGCCGCCGAAGCGTCCGCCCGCCACGTACAGCTTGCCGTTGACGGCTACCACGCCCAGGTGGTTGCGCTGGGTGGGGATGTTCGGCAGCTCCGTCCAGGTATCCGACGCGGGATCGTAGACGGCGAGGTCGTGGCCGCGCGGCGGGCGTCCGCCGGCGACGTAGATCTTGCCGTCGATGACCGCCGAGCCGCCGCCGCTGCGGGCCGTCGGCATCGGCGCGCGGGCGATCCACTGCCCGGCCTGCTCGTCCAGCATGTAGACGCCGTTCTGGAAGACCGACTCGCCGGGCGTCGGGTTCCCGCCCTCGCCGCCGATGATGTAGAGCCGGTCGTTCACCACCGAGGCCATCGTGTGGTGCAGGGGGACCGGCAACGGCGGACCCAGCTCCCAGGTGTCCGTCTTCGTGTCGTAGACCTGGACCGAGTCCGACGTGATCCGCGCGCCCGGGTAGCCGCCCAGGAAGTAGACCTTGCCGTTCAGCTCCGCGACGGACGCTTCGGAGCGCGGCAGGAGCATCGGCGCGCGCTCGCCCCACGGGCTGGCGCTCTGGGCCTGGACGGCGGCCGGCAGCAGGCCCGTCGTCAGCAGGCCGGTTGCCAGCGCCGCCGCGAGCATGAGGCATTCGCGCACGAGCCGCTCGACGCGTGTATGCCTGGACAGGTGTCGCATGCTGACCCTCCTCACGCAGCAGGCATGGCCCTGGCGGCGTCTGCGGCGCAGGCCGGGCAGGGGCAGCAGTCTATACCACGTTGGTGTCGTGCGGTTCATGACTTTCCGGCACTGCTGTCGCGCGACCTCGACGGGCTGCTGACGAGAAATGTCACCCCGGGCACCCCCATCTGCTTGACCGTCCTCGGAGACGGCTGGTAGACTCCCACCAGCCCCGATGCCGTGGTCTTGTTGACGCGCGCCCGGTCGCCGCTGTGTCGGCCCGTTGGGGGTGGATCCGATGCCTCACCCGATCTGGCCCCGCAGGATGGTGGGGCTCCTTGCAGCAGACCACCAGCCGGTGGCCAGGCGCATGCAGCGTCGTCCAGGCGTCCTGTGTCGTCGGGTATGCGTGCAACTGGCCGCTCCTGCGAGCACCCGGCCGACGAACGACGCTATGGCCTGAAGGGCCGAGGGAAGAGACCGCCCGTGCCGATTCGTGACCTCTTTCGCCGCGAACACCGTGAAGACGGGCTTGCACCTGCCGAGGCCGCCCCGGTCACGGCGCCGGCCCCTGCGAACGGCGCGGTCGAGGCCGACGCGCCTCCTCCTCCACCGCCGCCGCCGCATCGGTCGCGGTTCTCGCCCCGCTCGTGGATCGGGCCGAAGGAGATTCCGGCCAACCTCTGGGTGCGCTGCGGCAACGACCGCTGCAAGGAGCTGATCTACACCCGCGAGTTCGAGAAGAATCTGCGGGTCTGCCAGAAGTGCCAGTTCCACGCCCGGCTCTCGGCGCGGCAGCGCATCGAGCAGCTGCTGGACGAAGGCTCGTTCCAGGAAGAGGACCGCACGTTGCGGCCGGGCGATCCGCTCGGCTTTGTGAGCGCCGGCCAGAAGTACCTGGATAAGCTCGAAGAGACCCAGGGGAAGACGGGCCTGAGCGAGGCGATCACCTGTGGCACGGGCGCTATCGAGGGGGCCAGTCTCCGGATCGCCGTGGCGGATTTCAGCTTCATGGGCGCGAGCATGGGCTCGGTCGTGGGCGAGAAGGTGACGCGGGCCATTGAGCGCTCGATCGAGGACCGGCAGCCGTTCCTGGCCGTCTGCTCGTCGGGCGGGGCGCGCATGCACGAGGGCATCTTCTCGTTGATGCAGATGGCGAAGACCTCGGCAGCCCTGGCCCGCCTGAGCGACGCCCGCGTGCCGTTCATCTGCCTGCTGACCGATCCGACGACGGGCGGCGTGACGGCGAGCTTCGCCGGCCTGGGCGACGTGATGCTGGCCGAGCCGGGCGCGCTGGTCGGGTTTGCCGGGCCGCGCGTCATCGAGCAGATCACCAAGCAGAAGCTGCCGCCCGGCACCCAGCGCGCCGAGTTTCAGCTCGAGCACGGCATGATCGACAAGGTGGTTTCACGGCGTGACCTGCGCCCGACCATCGCCCGCCTCGTGCGGCTCTACTCCGGCCTGCCGTCCGCGGCCGCCTGGAAGGGGGCCTGACCCTGGCAAGCACCGAGGAGCGCATCACCAACTTCGATCCCCTGAGCGAGCCGCCGGCGACGCCAGCGCTGGTCCCGGCCGACAGTGCGTCGGAGTCGGCGGCGCTGTCGGCGTGGCAGCGGGTCCAGCTGGCCCGCCATCCGCAGCGGCCGTACACCCTGGACTACGTCGGCGCGATCTTCGAGGAGCACATCGAGCTGCACGGCGACCGGCTCTTTGCCGACGACGCCGCGCTGGTGGCCGGCCCGGCCCGCCTGGATGGGCGGCCGGTCATGCTGATCGGCCACCAGAAGGGGCGCGACGCCAAGGAGAACGCCGTCCGCCGCTTCGGGATGCCGAAGCCGGAGGGGTATCGCAAAGCCCTGCGCCTGATGAAGCAGGCGGAGAAGTTCGGCCTGCCGATCATCACGCTGGTGGACACGCCCGGGGCCGATCCAACGCTGCCATCTGAGGAGCGCGGACAGGCCATCGCCATCGCCACGAATCTGCTGGAGATGGCCCGCCTGCGAACGCCGGTCATCAGCGCGATCATCGGCGAGGGTGGCAGCGGTGGCGCGCTGGCCATTGCGATGGCCGACCGTGTCTTAATGCTTGAGAACGCCGTCTACTCTGTCGTATCACCCGAGGGCTGCGCGTCGATTCTCTGGAACGATGCCGGCCTCGTGGCGGAGGCTGCGACCGCCATGAAGATCACGGCAGAGGACGTCTGGCGGTTCGGCATCGCCGATCAGATCGTCCCCGAGCCGGCGGGTGGCGCCCATACCGACCCGGTGGGGGCAGCAGCCGCGCTCGGAAACGCGCTCCGTGCGACCCTGAGCGACCTTGATCGTTGCTATGGGTACGGCGAGGCATTGGATGCTGATCGCCTGCTTCACGATCGGTTCGCGAAGTACCGACGTATCGGAGTCTTCGACGAGGCGTAGAACATGATCCGCCCACTGATGACCGCCTGGCGTGTGCTGACGCTGGCGATGGTGCTGACGCTCGGCATCAGCACGGTAGCAAACACCTTCTCGCCAGGGGTGGCGCTGGCGCAGAGCGACCTCTCGGTTGAGCCGAAGGCCGTCACCCCCGCCGCGAATGAGCTGCGGGGCGGCTTCCAGTTCGTCCCCGAGAAGAGCGAGCAGCGCGAGCCGGTGCCTGGCATCGTCGTGTACGAAGCGGACTTCGTGCGGGACCAGACGCCGAAGAATTTTGCTGACGGCCCCATCGAGATCAAGACGCTCGTCGCGAAGACGGCCAACGCCCAGCAGGCCGCCGAGCAGTTCACCTCCTCGCGGCAGGCGTTGACGACCGCGTCGCCGCCATGGGCCGAGTCGAAGGTCGCGAAGCTTGGCGACGAGGCGGCGGGCCTGACGATGGAGGGCCAGTCGGCGGATGGGCAGCCAGCCGTGGCTCACCTGTTCCTCTTCCGCCGCGGTGCGATGGTCGTCGGGATCACCGTCGCCGGCTTGACCAAGCCGACGCGGATGGCCGAGGCCGAGTCCATCGCGGCCATCGTCCTGCGGAAGATCGACCCTGGCTACAAGTCCCAGACGGCGCCGTCTGCGCCGCGCAATCTGAACACCCAGCGGCCGGGGCCCACGGTGTCCTCGGGCGCGGGTACCAGCGGCTCGACCCAGCCGATGAACGCCACGACGAACAGCGGCGGTCAGAAGGTGCGGGTGGCGAACACCGGCGGGACCGGCGTGCGGCTGCGCGCTGAGCCGTCCTTGAAGGGCGCGATCGCGGCGCGGCTGGCAGACGGCACGGTGCTGGAGATCGTGGGCGAGGATCGGAAGGCGGACGGCCTGACGTGGCGGAACGTCCGCGCGCCGGGCGACGGTCGTGGTTGGGTTGCGGCTGACTACCTGGTGTCGGTCTCGGGCGGCAGCACCCCGCCCGCCCAGGCGAGCGCCCCCGCTCCCGCTGCGCCACCCGCTCAGGCAAGTGCGTCTGCCGCGCCGGCTCCCTCCACGACCACGGCGCAGAGCCAGCCGACGACCGGCACGAGCAGCAATGCGTCTTCTGGGGCGGCGGCCAGCGGCGACTTCTTGAAGGTGGACGTCAGCGTCAAGCAGTCCAAGATCAAGGGCGACGAGCAGACCGTCAGCATCACGGTGACGAAGAACGGGCAGCCGGTCCAGGGCGCGACGGTGACGGTGAAGACCAGCCCGACCGGTGAGACGCCAGAGGCTCCCGCGACCGATGGCAGTGGCAAGTCCAGTGTGAGCTGGAAGCCGACAGGCAGCCCCGGGTTCATCGGGGTGGGCGTCAGCGCGCTGGCTCCTGATGGCAGCGCCGGCGTCGGCGGGGCGTCGTTCGAGATCGTCAAGCCGTAGCCTGACCTCGCAGCAGGGGACGTACCGGGGCCAGACTGTGACGGTCTGGCCCTTCTGGTTCCTGGCTCTTCTGGTTGCTCGGGGAATGCTCAAGCTGTCCCACGGGGCGCTCTGCGACAATGACCGGTGGTGTCCTGGCGCCCTTTTTCATCACACGCTGTCAGGTGTTCGCATGGTGCTGTATCAGCTCAGCGTCTTTCTCCACATCCTGAGTGCCATTATCTGGATCGGCGGGATGTTCTTTCTGGCCCTGGTGGTGGTGCCCGTCACGCGCCCGTTGCCCCAGCAGCAGCGGGCAATGCTGTTTGGGGCGGTCGGACGGCGCTTCCGCACGGTCGGCTGGGTCTGTATCGGGCTGCTGCTGGTGACGGGCACGATCAATGCTGTGTACCGTGGCGTCAGTTGGAGCAACCTGTTCAGCAGCGAGCTGTGGGGCAGCCCGTTCGGCACGACCCTCGCCCTGAAGCTGGGAGTCGTGGCGCTGATGCTGGCGCTGAGCTTCTACCACGACTTCGTGATGGGACCGCACAGCGTGCGCGTTGCGGAGGCCGGCGGCGCGCCCGCCGAGTCCGAGCGGCTGCGGAAGACGGCCTCGATGCTCGGGCGGCTGGAAGCGATCCTGGCGCTGGTGGTGGTGGCGCTGGCGATTATGCTGGTGCGGGGCATGCCGTTCTAGCTGGGCCGTGGAGCGAGGGCCGAGGGCCGAGGGCCGTGGGTCGTGGTGAAAGCATGCAAGCTGCAGTTGTCATCCTGAGCGCAGCGAAGGACCTCACCCGCTGACCGTCAACGCTCGTGCCACCCGCTGACCGTCAACGTTCGCGTCACCCGCTGACCGTCAATGTTCGCGTCAGCGGGTGAGGTCCTTCGCTGCGCTCAGGATGACATGGGGAGTTGCGTGTTTGCTACGACACAGCAGCGCGCGTCAGCAAGCATGCTTCCACGATCCACGATCCACGATCCACGATCCACGATCCACGATCCACGATCCACGATCCACGATCCACGATCCACGATCCACGATCCACGATCCACGCTAGTCGCTGCTGCCGCTGCTGTCTCCGCCGTCGCCGAAGTCGCTCCCGCCGGAGTCGCCGGGGCTGTCCCAACTGCTGTCGTCGTTCGACGAGGACGGATCGCTCCAGTTGGTGTCCCAGGTCATGGTGGTAGTGCTGCCTCCACTGTCCGATGCGAACGTGGTGAAGCTCCAGCCGTCGTCAAAGTCTGCGGGCTGGTTCATGGCGTGGTAGGTGTAGAGGATCGTCGAGCCGAGGAGGGTGGCCATCAGGGCGGCTTCGAGGCCAGATCCAAAGACGGTGCTCTGGGCAGCCTCTTCGCTGGTCAGCTCGGAGACGCGGCGGTTGGCGTGCGCGCGCTCGTGCGGGGCGAAGATCTCGTTGGTCAGGTTGCAGGCGCGGACCAGCCCGATGAGCGCGGAGGTGCGCTGGTCTGGCTGCGCGTCTTCGAGGATCACGGCGCGGATGCGGTCGCGGGCCTGCTGCTCGGCGGCGGCATCGGCCAGGGGGAAGCTGCGCGAGGGAAAGACCCAGAGGATGCGCCGCTCGCGCTGGTCCAGCACCCCGCGTGAGACCAGCCCTTCCAGGAGCCGATCTTTCAGGCGGGGCATGGTGCCGGCCAGCCGCCCGACCCAGTAGCTCGGCGCGCGCGGGCTGTCGGCGTCGGCCATGCGCCCAAGCACTTCGTCCAGCAGGAGGTCGCCGGTCGGGTGGGGGTCTACCAGCAGCATCCCATTCGCCTGCTGCTCCAGGCGACCCATCAGGGCCAGCTCCATCAGGATCGCGCCGATGAGCGCGCCATTGAGGGCCATCGCGGCGGCCGGAATGACCGAGCCTTTCTCGTCGTGCAGCGCGAGCAGCAACAGCGTATCAGGCAAACTGACCTGCATTGTGGTGTCCCCTTCAGGCCCCTCTACTTCTCGCCGGCCCAGAGTGCTGCGGCCAGTGTCTGCCTGTCTCTCGGAAAATGATGCGGGGGATTGCGTGCGCGGGCAAGGAAATCCAGGGTACATTCGCGGGTGGCGCTCGGCGTCGTGGAACGTTGTTGTGGTTGCAAGCCTCTGTACTGCATGGTGCTGAACCGCGTGCGCGCCCTCGCGCGGCTGGCAGGCCGCCGGGCTGGTCTGGCGTTGGTATTGACGTTGCTGGCGACGCTGGCCCTGCCGGCGCGGACGGGCGTCGCGGCGCTCGTGCTCCCGGCGGTCGCGGGCGAGCGCGGCCAGCAGCAGACGACGCAGCGCGGCGATCAGGGCGATCCGGCATTCTTGCCGGAGCTGTCGGCGGGGTTTGAGGGGATCTCGAAGGCTGGCCGCTGGTTGACGGTGCGGGCCGTGGTGGCGAACGAGGGGCCGCCCCTCGACGGCGAGCTGCGCCTCTCGATGCGGACCGGCGGCGAGACGGCCATCTACACCCAGCCCATCGAACTGGCGCAGCGCGCGCGCAAGCAGGCCGTCTTCCAGGTGCCCGGCTCGATCGGCCTGCCCGACCTGCGGCTGACCCTCCGCGCCGACGAGACCGAGATCGTCACCCGCGAGGTGCCGCTGCGGACGCTCAGCCCGAACGAGTTCCTGGTCGGCGTGCTCTCGGATGATGGCCTGACGCCGACCGGGCTGGCGTCCGTGCGGCGCGGCGGCAGCCCGGTCGTGGTGGCGCGGCTGACCCCGACCGACGTGCCGACCGATCCACTGCCGTTCCAGTCCCTGGATGCGCTGGTCGTGCGGCAGGCCTCGTCAGATCGGCTGACCGCCGAGCAGCGCGCCGCCTTGCAGACCTGGATCGAGCAGGGGGGACAGCTAATCGTGGCGGGCGGCCCGGGCTGGCGGCGCTCGGTGGAGGGGCTGGACGAGCTGCTGCCGGTGTTCGGACTGTGGACGCGCCCGGTCAAGCATCTGCGGTCGTTTGCGCGGTACGCGGGCGTGACGCCGCCAGACGGCGATGTGCTGGTGACGCTCGGCTCGCCGATCGAGGGTGCGCGGGTGATCCTGACCCAGGAGAGTATCCCGCTGCTGGTGGAGCGGTGGCTCGGACTCGGGCGGGTGACCTTCCTGGGCGTCGATCCGTCGATTGAGCCGTTCCGCTCGTGGCCGGCTGCCGAAAGCGTCTGGCAGCGGGTGCTGGTGGGCGGTCGGCCCGGCCTGCCGATCCTCAACGAGGCGTCCTCGGGGTTGTACCCGCTGCGCTCGGCCCTCGCCGACATGCTGAACCTGGGGCTGCCAGCGGCCGGCTGGGTGATCGGGTTTCTGGTCGCGTACCTGGTGGTGGCGGGACCGGGCCAGTACTTCCTGCTGCGGCGGCTCGACCGGCGCGAGTGGGGGTGGATCGGGTTTCCGAGCGTGGCGCTGCTGGCGGCAGGGGGGCTGATCGGCTCGGCCTGGTGGCTGCGCGGTCCGGACGTCCGGCTGGCGGCGATCTCGACGGTGCGGGTGGCCGTGGACGCGAAGACGGCCCCGGTTGACACGTATGTCGGGCTGGTTGCGCCGATACGTGGCAGTTACGATCTGACGTTTCCTGATGCGCCGGTCCCGCGCCCGCTCGGCTCGTCGGGCGTGCAGACGCCGACGGTGATCGCGGCCGGGCTGCCGGGGCTGATGCCGACGGCGTTGCCGGGGTTGCGGATGGAGGGGCGCTCGCCGCAGTTGTTGCAGTGGCGCACCGTGACGATGGCCCCGACGCCGATCCTCTCCGAGCTGAAGACGGCGAACGGCCGGCTGGAAGGGACGGTCCGGAACGTCGGGCCGGACCGGCTGGAGGACGTGTTCGTGCTGGCGGCCGGCGAGGGCGTGGGCCTGGGGGATCTCGGGCCGAACGAGACGCGGCCGGTGTCGATCTCGCTGCCGACGAGCCGGGCGGCCGGCGCGTGGCAGAACGGCCCGCCGCCGTGGTCGGCGTCGGCTGGGGGGCGCGGCGGCAGCGCCGTGGAGCGCCGGCGGGCGCTGATCGCGCAGTTGGAGCAGGCCGGGCGCGGCAACGACGGCGAGACGGGCGGGGGCGCGATGCTGCTGGCCTGGGTTGCGACCACCGCGCCGCGCCTGACGCTCGGGGAGGGCGCTGTCGAAGGGACGTCGCGGACGCTGATCGAGCAGGCGTTGCCGGTCGACTATGGCCGCGAGGACGTGACGATCCCGCCCGGGCTGCTGGCGCGCAGCGTGCTGGACGGTGCGGCCCTGACGCGCGGGAGCGGGCGCTCGTTCCTGGCGCGCGGCCCGATTGTCTTTCAGTTCGACCTGCCGCCCGGGCTGGAGCTGGCGCGCATCGACCGCCTGAGCGTCCACCTGGCGGTGCCGAGCGCCAACCGGAACGCCGGACCGCCGCGCGCGTCGCTGTACCGTTGGGCGGATCGGACGTGGATCGATGTGCCGCTGAGCGGGACCGGCGTGGCGAATATGCCGTTCGGGGCGTCGTTCGTGGACGGTGGGGCACTGCGTGTGCGCCTGGAACCGCCGGGGAACGAACTCACGGTGGAGCAGCTCGACCTGTCGCTGGACGGGGTGCGGGACTGATGAGCGACGAGCCGTTCGGGCTGCCGCCCGCTCAGGATGAGGACGCCCGCCCGCCCCAGGCCGGGGAGGCCCTCGCCCTCGCGGCGCGCGGTCTCTTCAAGCGCTTTGGCAGCACCATTGCCGTGCAGGATTTCACGCTCAGCGTGCAGCCGGGGGCCATCTACGGGCTGATCGGGCCGAACGGGGCCGGCAAGACGACCTCGATGCGGATGCTGGCGACGCTTCTGACGCCGGACGGCGGGGATGCCTGGGTGGGCGGGGCGTCGGTGCGGACGGACCAGGACGGCGTCCGGCGGCAGCTCGGCTACATGCCCGACTTCTTTGGCGTGTATCCCGAGCTGAAGGTCTCCGAGTACCTCGACTTCTACGCTGCCTGCCACGGTGTGCCGTCCGACCGGCGCGCTGGCGTGGCCGCCGACCTCCTGGCGCTGGTGGATCTGACCCACAAGCGCGACAGCTACGTGGCCGGTCTCTCACGGGGGATGCAGCAGCGGCTGGGGCTGGCGCGAGCGCTGGTGCACGATCCGGCCGTGTTGCTGCTGGACGAGCCGGCCTCCGGACTCGATCCGCGCGCCCGCCTCGAACTGCGGGAGATCGTGCGGGAGCTGGGCCGCATGGGCAAGGCCGTCCTGGTCTCGTCGCACATCCTGGCCGAGCTGTCGGACCTCTGCACCCACATCGCGATTGTGGACGGTGGGAAGGTGCTGGCGTCTGGGCCGGTGGACGAGGTCACGCGACGGCTGCACGGCGGGCGCTCGGTACGGGTCCAGGTGCTGGGGGCTGGTGCGGGCGTGCGGCTGCGGGGCGCGCTGCTGAACCGGCCCGGGGTGCACGCCGTGACGGTCGACACGGACGAGACGGCGGCGGATGGGGCGGAACCGGTCTCGACCGCGCGCTTCGTGCTGGATGGCGACGAGCATCAGTTGCGGACGCTGCTGGCCGATCTGGTGACGGCCGGCCTGCCGATCTTCAGCTTTGGACAGGATGTGGGCGGGCTTGAAGACCTCTTCCTGCGGGTGACGCGGCGGCTGGGTGAGGCGTCAGACCAGCTGGCCGAGAGCGGGACGCGCAGCAATGGCCGCTGACGGCACCGGGGGGCGTGACCGTGGCCGCTGACGGCACCGGGGGGCGTGACCGTGGCCGTTGACGCCGCCGGGCTGCGACCGCTTGCGCGGCGGGCGGGGCAGCGGGCGTTCGGCTGGCTGGCGAATCCGCTGGCTGGCAAGGAGCTGTTGGCCCGCATGCGTGGGCCGCGCACCTACGTCATCGCCATGCTGGAGCTGATCCCGCTGGCGGCCATCGCGGCGGGGCTCTACCTGATGGTGGCGAACGCCTCGGCCGCCGACAGCACGTCGAGCGCTCCGATTGGCCGCCTGTTCTTCGCGGCCATCACAGCCGTCGAGCTGGGGCTGATCTGCCTGCTCGCGCCGGCCCTGACCGCCGACCTGATCTCCGGCGAGCGCGAGCGCCAGACGCTCGACCTGCTCCTGGTGACGCCGCTCTCGCGCCGGCAGATCGTGATCGGGAAGCTGGTGGCGGCCCTTGGCTCGTTGCTGCTGCTGATCGTGCTGGCGTTGCCGATCCAGGCGGTGGCAGTGCTGATCGGCGGCGTGGGGCTGGAGGAGCTGGCGCTCGGGCAGATGATCCTGCTGCTCACGGCGACAACCTACGGCTGTGTGGGGTTGTACTGGTCAGCACGGCTGCACACCACCCGCGCTGCAATGCTGTTTTCCTACGTGACGATGCTGCTGGGAACGGGCGGGCTGCCGCTGCTGATCGTGCTGCTGGCGATTGCGGATGGGCTGTTCGGCCTGGACATGGACGAGACGATCTGGCCGCTGGTCTGGCTGATCAATGGGGCGGAATCGACGACGCGCCGCATGGTGGGCGATGGGCAGTCGGTTGATGCGGCGCTGCTGCATGCCGAGGCGGGGTTGGGGCAGCTCCTGGCGGCCAGCAATCCGCTGATCGCGGGGATCACCAGCGCGGCCGGGCAGATCGCCGGTCGTCCACTGGTGGCGTTCGAGCAGGTGGCCGGCGTTGAGCTGCTGTACGTCGCGCCGTGGCTGGTGTTCGCGGTGCTGCACCTGCTGGCCGCGCTGGTGCTGATCTGGCAGACCAGCCGCGTCCTGCGGCGCGCATCCGCCTGAGGTGCTCTCACAACCCGGGCCGGCTGGCCTCACCACGGGGCGGGCCGCATACTGGCCGCGCCGCGCTCGGGCAAGGATGGCGCGGGCGGTGGCGGCCCGCTGACCATCGACGAGGCGACCCCGGCAGCGGGGCCTCGGGGGGCTATTCGGGGCCGGGGGACGGTGACGGCGCGGCTGGCGGGTCCGCCGCGCGGTAGCCGGACGCCTGGGCGCGGCTGACGTTGTCGAAGCAGCGGACTCGCTGCCGCAGGCCGGCGTACTCCGGGTGGTCCGGCGGGTAGTAGACGCCGGTGCCGAAATCGCCCTTCAACTGGCCGGGGCGGCAGGGGGTGGCCGCTCGCTGCTCCTCGCTGAGCTCATCGTCGGGGAGGGATTCGTCCACGATGGGTGCGCCGATGCCCGGCGCGCCCGGCCGGGGGGTGGGCGTCGGGATGACGAGCGGCCGGACGGTCTCGACGGCCAGCCAGCCCTTCGTGCCGTCCTCCATCTGCACGTTGCGCCAGATGATGCCGTCGGCAACTTGATCCTCGCCGATGATGGTCAGCACCGCGCCGTCTGGAACGCTCCGCAGCACCGATCCGCTCCGGCCGGGGCGGGCGCGGAGGTTCGCGCCGGTGGTGCCGGTGTCGTAGACCTCGACGCGCTGTGGCTCGGGCGTCGGCTCCTCGGCAGGGGCATCTTCGGCCGGCGACGGCGCGCCCGCGCTGCTCGTGGTGGGCGTGCTGGCCGTGGGCGTGCCGATGGTCGGCGTGCTCGCGGCGGCGGGGGTGCTGCTGGCGGTCGATTCGGGAGGTGGGCTGATGGTTGGCGTGGCGCTCGTGGCCGCCGCTTCCTGGGCGCCTGGTGGGGCCGTTGGCGTGGGCGTGAGGGTGATGGCCGGCGTCGGCTCGGCCAGCGGCTGGGTCGAGTCGGCCGCCACCCAGCCGGTCGTGCCGCCCTGGCCGCGCACGTTGCGCCAGGTGCGCCCGCCGACCTCACGGTCTGGCCCGACGATGGTCAACTGGGTGCCGTCTGGGATGGTCTGGAGGATGCGGGCGCTGGTGCCCGGCTCGGCGCGGAGGTTCGCGCCGCCGCCACCGGTGCCGGTGATCTCGATACGCTCTGGCGCGGGCGTGCCGGCCGGCGTGGCGCTGCCGCCGCTGGTTGGCGAGGGGGTCGCGGCGGCTGCCGTCCCGGTCAGCTCACGGGTAGCGGTGGCGGCCGTCGTGGCCGTGGCGCTCGGCGTGACGGTGGCGCTCGGCGTGATAGTGGGCGTCGGCTGCGAGCGCAGGGCGGTCGAGACGATCCAGCCGACATCGTCGCCATCGCGGACGTTGCGCCAGATGCGCCCGTTCTCGTCACGATCCACCCCGGCGATCGTGACCTCGGCGCCGTCGCGCAGCGACTTGACCACGGGGGCGTTGGTGCCGGGCTCCCGCCGCATGTTGACGGCTGAGCCGTTCTCGCCGGAGACGCGCACGCGCTCGGGCTGCGGCGTGGGCGTCGGCGTTGTCGTGGAGGTTGGGGCCGGGGTGGCCGTGAGCGTGGCGGAGGGGGCCGGCGTCAGCGTCGGCTCGGCCGTGGGCGGCGAAGGGACAACAGTATCAACAGTATCCGTCGGCGACGGCTCCGGCTCGGCCTGTACGACGACCTGCGGCGGCGGCTGGGTGCAGGCGACGAGTAGGAGCAGCGTGAGGATGAGGATGCACCTCACCCCCCGCCGGCCTCGCCCACGCAGCGGGAGAGGCGGTGGCATGTCGGGGCGCCGGGATGTGCTCACCCTGGCCGCGCCGGAGCGCGGGCTGAGGGGGGCGTGTCGTGTGTGGGTGGGGGAAGGGGATACGGGAAGCAGCGGGGTACGCCTCAGCCGGATGAGCGCGCCTCGAGTACCTCGGGGTTCACCATCCGGGGGATCGGCTGGCCGTCGAGGTACGCGGTGACGTTCTCGACGATGCCCTCAAAGAATGCCATGTAGCTGTCCTCGGCGACCCATCCCACATGGGGGGTGAGCACGACATTCGGGAGCGAGAACAGGGGGTGATCGGCTGGCAGCGGCTCCTGCCCGAACACGTCGAGCGCCGCGCCCCAGAGCCGGCCCGTCTGGAGCCGTTCCAGCAACGCTGTCTCGTCTACGATCGGGCCGCGCGCCGTGTTGACGAGCAGAGCGGACGGCCTCATCATGGCCAGCCGCTCGCGGGTGATGAGGCCACGGCTCATCGGCGAGAGCTGCAGGTGGATCGAGAGCACGTCCACCTCGCTCATCATGGCGTCCAGTTCCATCGCCGTTACGTTGGCGGCGGCAGCGCGCTCGGGGGTGAGATTCGGGCTCCAGGCGACGACGTTCATGCCGATAGCCCTGGCGATCTGGGCGACCCGGCCGCCGATCCGCCCCAGCCCGACCACGCCGAGGGTGCGCCCGGCCAGCTCGCGCCCGACGAACTGGGACCAGCGACCAGCCCGGACCTCTGCATCACCGTAGGGGATGCGACGTGAGGCGGCGAGCATCAGCCCGATGGTCAGCTCGACCGTCGAGGCGGCAGCGTACGGGCTGGACCGGGCGTTCTTCGCGCCGCCGGTGCCGGCGATCAGGATGCCGTGGACGGTGGCGGCCGTCACGTCCAGGTGCGCGCCCCGCATGCCCGTCTGCGCGATGAGCTTGAGGGTCGGCACGCGGGTGAAGACCTCGGCGCTGAGTGGCGTGCGCTCCCGGTTGGCAACCACGATCTCGGCGTCTGCCAGCCTGGCGACCACATCATCGACCGAGCGGATCATGCCGGTGTGGATGGTGATGTCGCAGCGGCCCCGGAGCTGCGTGACAACGGGCGACGAGCTGTACTGATCGTTGTAGTCGTCTGGGATGACGAGCTTGACCCCCATGCGAGATCCCCTCCTCGTGGGTCGTGGGTCGTGGGTCGTGGGTCGTGGGAATAATGATGGGGTGAAAGCGTGCAAGCTGCCCATTGTCGTCCTGAGCGCAGCGAAGGACCTCACCCGCTGACCGTCAACGCTCGTGTCACGCGCCGACTATCGGCTTGTGCATCACCCGCTGACCGTCAGCGTCCGCGTCAGCGGGTGAGGTCCTTCGCTGCGCTCAGGACGACAATGGGCAGCTTGCACGTTTTCACCGACCGTTCCTTACTGCTTACTGCTTACTGCTTACTGCCTGCTGTCACTACGCTGTGACGGCGACCCCGGCCACGGCCGGCTGCGCCCCGAGCGCCTGCGCGAAGGCGTCAATGGCCCGGTCGATGTCGGCCCGCTCGATGCCGTAGTGCGTGACCAGCCGGATGATCGGGCTGCCGTCCTTCGCCGCGCCGCAGAGCACGCCCTTCTCCTTGACCCGGGCCGAAAGCTCCTTGGCGGAGGGAGCTGGATCGCTCAGGTGGATGAAGAACATGTTGGTGGTGACCTCGTCGCGGTCGATGGCGATGCCGGGGAGCCGCGCGAGGCCGGCCGCGAGCCGCTTTGCGTTGGCGTGGTCGTCGGCCAGACGCTCGATGTTGTTGTTGAGCGCGTAGAGGCCGCCCGCCGCGATGACGCCGGCCTGCCGCATCGCGCCGCCGATCAGCTTGCGGCCTCGGTAGGCCTTGGCGATGAACGCCTTCGAGCCGACGAGCGCCGAGCCGACGGGCGCGGCCAGCCCCTTGGAGAAGCAGAACATGACCGAATCGACATGCTTTGCGATCTCTGAGGCGTCCACGCCGAGCGCGATGGCCGCGTTGAAGATGCGCGCGCCGTCCATGTGGACGGGAATGTTGTGCTCGCGGGCGAGCCTGGAGATGGCGGCCAGCTCGTCGAGCGGCATCACCCAGCCGTTGCAGGGCTGCTCGACCCAGATCAGCGTGGTGCGCGGGAAGTGGGGATCGTCGCCGCGAATGGTGCGGCGGATGGCGTCGATGTCGAGGCTGGCGCGGTTCTGGGGGACGGTCCGCAGCTGGGTCTGAGCGACGCGGGCGGCGTTGGCCTGCTCGGAATTCAGGGTGTGGTGCTTCTCGCCGCAGATGACCTCGTCGCCGGCGTTGCACCACGCGATGTGCGCGATCAGGTTGCCCATGGTGCCGCTGGAGACGAAGAGGGCGGCCTCCTTGCCGAGCAGCTCGGCGGCCTTCTCCTGGAGGGCGTTGACGGTCGTGTCCTCGCCGTAGACGTCGTCGCCGACCTCCGCTTCGTTGATGAAGCGACGCATCTCAGGGGATGGCAGGGTGACAGTGTCGCTCCGCAGGTCGATGACGTTCATGCTGCCTCCAGGTGGCCCGGCTGTGTTCCCGGGAGTGTACGCGTGTCGTGCCGGCAGTCGCCAGAAGCTCGACTGCACGGCCAGTTCGGCTCGTCGCCTCCCGTGCGCGAGAGCGAGACCGCGGGGCAGCCAATGATCCCGGCGGATTGACGACCAGGAACGTAGCTGCTATTCTCAGCGCGCTAAACCGTTCCACGCAGATCGTTTCTGGGTCTGAACGGGATCACCACTGAGGATGCCCGGCGTGATGACGCGCCAACCTGTCCCCAAAAGCACGGCGCCGCTCGCTGACGGAGTGCACGCGGATGCACTTTCGGCCGCTGGCGTCCTGGCGCGGCCCTCCACCATCCTCGACGTTGCCCGGGAGGCTGGCGTCTCCAAGGCCACCGTGTCGCTTGTCCTCAACGGACGCAGCGGGACACTCCGCATCTCCGATGTCACCCGCGCCGCTGTCCTCGCCGCTGCTGTGCGCCTGAACTACACCCCGAATCACGCTGCCCGCAGCCTTCGCAGCCGGCGAACCGGTGCGATCATGCTCGTCGTTTCACGGATCGCGAACCCGTACTACGGTGAGATCGCCACGGCCGCGCTCAAGGCGGCCCGCGCCCGCGGCTACCAGCTGGACGTTGCCGAGGCCGGCACCGCGGACGACGAGGTGATTGCACTGGCGAATCTCCGGAGCGGCCGGGTGGACGGCGTGGTGGTAGCGACGGCCCGCCCGGCCGGCGACGGGGATCAGCAGCAGACCCTGCGGGTTGCCGCTCGTCGCGATCTCTCACAGCGTGGTCTGCCGATCGTCGTTCTCCTCAGCGGCAGTCCTGCTCCCACCATTCCGGCGATCCGGATCGACGATGAAGATGGCGCGTACCTCGCCACCCGCCACCTGCTGGATCTCGGCCACCGGCGAATCGGGCATGTCAGCTACGGCAAGCTCCCGCCATCGACCGCCGAGTACGCCGCCTCAGCCGACCGGTTCCGTGGCTACTTGCGAGCGCTCGACGAGCACGGCCTGCGGCCGGACGATTCGTGGCTGATCGGCGATGCACGCGCGATGCGTGGTGGCCGAGACGCCGCCTCCGAGTGGCTCGCGCGGCCGGGGCCGCGCCCGACCGCGATGTTTGCCGCGACAGACACCACCGCCATCGGCCTGCTTCGTGGGTTTCACGATCTCGGCGTCCGCGTGCCCGACGATGTCGCCATCGTCGGGTTTGACGGGGTCGAGGTCGGCGTGTACAGCGTGCCTGCACTCACGACCATCGAGCATCCGCGCGACGACCTCGGCCGGATCGGCGTTGAGGCGCTGCTCGATGCGATTGAGGGCGCTGCGGACGGTACGTCACCGGTGGCGGTTGAGCGGGTGCTGCCGGTCCGCCTCGTGGTCCGCGAATCGTGCGGAGCCGCGCCGCAGAAACCGGTTGCCAGCCCGCTCACGCCGCCGGTACCGCCATCCGGCCAGGGGGGATCGCCGCTCAGCGTCGAATGAGCGACCGCACGGTTTGTTGCCCCGCACGGAATCCGAACGTCCGAGCACTGGACAGAAGAGGGAGGATCTCGCAATGTCGCGTCTTGCACTGAGTCGACGTCGGCTCCTCGGTATGCTGAGTGTTACTGTTGCTGCGCCGGTGCTGGCGGCCTGTGGCGCGCCGCCGCCGCCGCCCGTTGCGCCAACACCCGCCGCAAAGGCGGCTGACAAGCCGGCCGCCGCCGCTCAGCCAGCAGCACCCGCCGCCCAGCCGGCTGCGCCTGCAGCCCAGGCAGCCGCGACGCAGGCCCCGGCGGCAGCCGCTGCGACGGCTACGCCGGCAACGGCCCAGGCGCCGGCCGCCCCGGCCCCAACGTCCACGCCGCCTCCGCCTCAACTGGCGGCCGGCCAGAAGCTCGTCACCTTCATGTACAACCGGACCGAGATCTCGGAGCAGGAGCAGGCCGCGTTCACCCAGAAGAACCCGAACATCCAGACCTACCTCGTGACCTCGGACCTCGTCGCACTGATGGCGATGACCGCTGCCGGTACGCCGCCAGACTTCTACCGGGTGCAGGCGCCTGATGTCCCGACCTTCATCCTCCGCAAGCTCGCGAAGGATCTGACCGACAGCTTCAAGGGCTCGTCCGTCATCAAGGTGGACGATCTGTCAGACGCCAACAAGAACTACATGTTCGACGAGAAGCTCAACGTCGGGACCGGCAAGATCTACGGCATGGTCAAGGACTGGTCTCCTGACCTCTCGCTGTTCTTGAACAAGAAGGCGTTCCAGGCTGCCGGTGTCGCCGTGCCCACCGATGACACGATCCTCTCCTACGAGCAAGTGATCGATCTGGCGCGCAAGACGCAGAAGAAGTCCGGCGACCGGGTCGAAGTGCTCGGCATCGGTGGCGCGATGAACAACTGGTTCGACCGCGTGGTCGAGGTCCAGCTGAACCAGGCCGGCACCAGCCTCTGGGATGCGGACTTTGGCAAGGTCAACTTGCAGACACCAGAGGCGAAGAAGGCGCTCCAGTTCTGGTACGACGCCTCCAAGGAGAACCTGACCTTCAGCCCGCTGAACCCGATCACCACCGGCTCGCCAAGCGACTACTTCGTGCGCGGTCAGATCGCCATTGCCCAGTACGGCTACTGGTTCAGCGGTCGGATCAACGGCACGGACGCTGTCCGCGACGATTGCATCATGCTCCAGGCGCCGAAGTGGGGCGACAAGTACATGTCGCCGACCGTCACGGCGACGGGCGCACTGATGCACACGGGCACCAAGGTCTTTGACGAAGCCTGGAAGATGTACGAGTGGTTCCACGGTGGTGAGCAGGCCGTCATCCGGGCGCGCAGCGGTTGGGGCGTCCCGGGCCTCAAGTCGCTGTACAAGGAGATGCCGACCACCACGCCGTTCCAGCAGCAGGTGCAGAAGATTCTGGCGAAGGAGCTGGCCATCTCCAGCACAACGGTTCGCTACAACCCGTACATCAACCAGAGTCAGCAGGTTGCCCTGAACAGCTTCACCGGCCCCTGGAACAAGTACCTGGAGCAGGTGATGCGGAACCAGATGACCTTCGATCAGCTGTTGACGAACCTCGAGAAGGACGTCAACACGGCGATCAAGGAAGGCAAGGAGCGCCTCAGCTAGATGCGTAGGCCGTAGGCGGTACGCGGCAGGCAGTGGAGCGAACGGCCTGGACACCTCGAAAGGCGCAGCCTGTTCTGATCGCTGCCCATCGCCCATCGCCCATCGCCTGCCGCCTACTGCCCTCTGCCTACGAGTGACGGGTGAGACCTATGACTTTCGCAGCGACCAGTGTGCCCCGCGCAACACCGAGGCGGCGCTTCCAGGGGCGGGCCTGGCGTGAGACCGTCTCGTTCTACCTCTTTATCTCGCCGTGGCTGCTGGGCTTCCTGGCGCTGAGTGTCGTACCGCTCGCGCTCGGGTTCGCCGCCTCGCTCACCAACTACGACGGCTACAACCTGGACAGCCTGCGCTTCCGCGGGTTCGACAACTACCTGCGTGCCTTCGACGATCCAGACGTCCTGCATTCGCTCTGGCGGACATTCGTGTTCTCGGTCATGAACGTCCCGCTCAGCATCGGGCTGGCGCTGTTCCTGGCCATCCTGCTGAACGGCGCGATCCCGGCGCGTGGGGTCTTCCGCACCCTCTTTTACCTGCCGCACATCGTGCCGATTGTGGCCGTGGTCTGGATCTGGCGCATCTTCGTCGATCAGAACTACGGCCTGGTCAACGGCATTCTCTCCTGGTTCTGGCCAGACACCGCGATTCGCTGGACGGTGGACTTCCCGACACAGGTGCTCACCGCACTGACCGTCTGGACGGGTATCGGCGGTGGCATGGTCATCTTCCTGGCCGGCCTCCAGGGCGTCCCCAACGAACTGAAGGACGCCGCGCGCATCGACGGCGCGACCACCCCGCAGCTGTACCGGGCCGTCATCATCCCACTGCTCACGCCGGTCATCTTCTTCGAGCTGGTCCTGACTATGATCCGCTCGCTCCAGACGCTCGTCGCGCCGATGCTGCTGGCGGGCGATCAGCTCGCCTCGATTCCGGTCCGCGACAACTATCTGTTTCTGGTGCACGCCTACCAGCAGGTGTTTGCGCAGCAGCGGTACGGGTACGGGCTGGCACTGATCTGGATGTTCCTGGTGGTCATCGTGGCGCTCACCTACGCCGTCTTCAAGACGTCGAAGTACTGGGTGTACTACGAGGTCGACCAGGACGGAGGGTCACGATGAGCCCGTCACTCCCTGCGAGGTCAGTATCGAGATCAGTATCGAGGTCAGCATCATGGCGATAGTCGACCGCTCGGCGGCCGCCCCGCCTGGCTCGTCGGCCGGCCGCCTGGCAGCCTCCAGGCCGCTGGCCGCCCGCCTCGACGGCGCCTGGACGCTTGCCGCCGTCGTCGGGCTGGCGATCCTCTTCTCGCTGCCCACCGTCTGGCTGGTGCTGATCTCCTTCAAGAAGGAGTCCGAGTGGGTCTCCTACCCGATCCAGATCCTGCCCTCGACGGCCGAGATCTACAACTACTACTTCGCGGTGACCATGTTCCCGTACCTGCGGTATTTCATGAACTCGGTCATCCTCTCCACGATGTACACGGCGCTGGTGGTGTTCTCCAGTGCAGCGGCCGGCTTCGGCTTTGCGCGGCATCCAGGCGCGCCCGGCCGGAGCTTCCTGTTCGGGCTGGTCATGGGCATGATGATGGTCCCGTGGCTGGTGACCGTCGTCCCGCAGTACATCGTGTTCTCGAAGCTGGGATTGCTGAACAGCTACTGGCCGTGGGTGCTGTGGGGCATCTCCGGAAGCCCGTTCCATATCTTCCTCTTCCGCCAGTTCTTCGCCAGCATCCCGCGAGACCTGGATGACGCGGCCGAGGTGGACGGCTGCGGCAGGTTCCGTCTGTTCTGGCAGATCTACCTGCCGAACTCGCTGCCGGCCGTCGCCGCATCCGCCATCTTCGCGTTCACCTGGGTCTGGGGCGACTGGCTCTTCCCGAAGCTGTTCCTCCACGACCAGATCACCACGCTGGCCGTGAAGCTCCAGACGGCGTACGTTGACCCGTACAACCAGCCGCTGATCACGATCACGATGGCCGGCGTGGTCTTGTACGTCCTGCCGATGATCCTGGTGTTCTTCGTGGCGCAGCGGCTGATCATCCAGGGCGTGGTGACGACGGGGCTGAAAGGCTGACGCTGGGTCGAGGGTCGAGGGTCGAGGGTCGAGGGTCGAGGGTCGAGGGCAACCCTTCCCCATGACCCACGACCCATGGCCCACGACCCATCACCCACGACCCAACGCCCCCGACTGGTATCCTCGGGGGGTGAGGGTGTCAGCGTGAGTTTGCCGCCGGTCCGGGCGCCGCGTTACCTCGGGCGCTTCCAGTGCATCGGCTCGGCTTGCGAGGATCACTGCTGCGGTGGCTGGGGCGGTATCGACGTGGACCCGCCGACGGCCGAGGCGTACCGCCAGTTGATCGCGGACGGGGACCGGCGGGTTGTCGAGCTGCGGATGGCCGAGACGCTCCAGCCGAATCCTGAGGCGTGGCCCGACGAAGGCTGGCCCGCCGCGTTGATCCCGCTGGAGACGGGCGCATCCTGCCCGTTCTTGAGCGCCGAGCACCTGTGCCGGGTGCAGGGGCTGCTGGGCGAGGGGCTGCTCTCCTCGACCTGCGACACGTTTCCGCGCCAGGCGACCCTGCTGGATGGGCAGATCGACCTGGCCGGGCGGCTCTCCTGTCCGGAGATCGCGCGGCTGGCCCTGCTGGCCGACGATGCGATGCTGCTGGAGACGGCGCCGGCCGACCGCCGTCTCAGCGAGCGCGGCCGGTTCTGGATCGATCGTCCGTGGACTGACCAGCCGGCGGAGGACGATCCGCGCCGCCACTATCATCTTGTCCGTGCCCGCACCATGGCCCTGGTGCAGCGTCGGGACGTTTCATTTGGGGCGCGGATGCTGACGCTGGGGCTGGCGCTCGGGACGCTCGACGGGACCGGGTTTCGGGCGGCGGAGGTGGAGGGCACCTTCGTGCAGGCCGAGGGGCAACTGGCAGCGGTGGCGGCCTGGCTGGACGAGAGCGGGTTGGGGACGCCAGACGGGCCGGCCGGGCCGCACCGGCTGCTGCTGCGGCGGCTGCGGCGGTGGATCGCGATGCCGGAGCTGCCGGGGCGGCTGCGCCGCTGTGTGGACCGCGTGAAGGTCGGACTGGGCCTCCCCGCCGACCCGTCGACGCCGCTGGAGGGGCCACTCGGCGAGCGCGTGTCAGCGGCGTATGGACGGGCGGTGTCGCGCCATCTCGGGCCGTACCTCGCGGGCAGGCCGTTCCTGCTGGAGAACCTGACGCTCAATCAGGTTTGGCTGGGGACGTTCCCGTACCACCCCGAGCGCTCGTTCGCGGACGAGCATGCGATCCTGGCGTTCCGGATCGGGCTGATGCGGCTGATGCTGGCCGGCGCGGCGGCGGCCGAGGGCGGCCTGACGGATGCGCTTGTCGTCGAGACGGTGCAGGCGTTCGACAAGTACGTGGATGGGCACCAGTTCTGGGATCGCACGATCAAGATGCTGCGCGGGGAGCACGCGCAGGATCCGCCGAGCATCGCGGCGCTGCTGCTGGCCTGACTCGGCGGCCGGATCGCTGGGGGTGTGATCCCGGTGCGGCGTGTGCGCGGTACACTGAGACATGGCCCGACGTGGAGGCTTCCGGTGGCAGTAACCAGACCGCTGACCCTCGACGAGTTCCTGCTCCGGCCGGAAGAGCAACCGGCGCTGGAGTACGAGCGGGGGGTGGTGACGCAGAAGATGTCGCCGATGGCGAAGCATGGAACCCTTGAGGGCGAGCTGTACTTCCGCTTTCGCATGCATCAGTATCCGCGCGTCGCCGTCAAGTCTATGACGGAGACGCGCGTGACCTGGCTGACCGAAGGCATCTCCTACGTCCCTGATGTGATTGCGTACCGTGTGGAGCGGGTGCCGTCTGGTGTGGATCGCGAAATCCTGGATCGGCTTGTCGTACCGCCCGATGTGGCGGTCGAGATCCCGTCGCCCGGGCAGACGCTGGATTCGCAGGTGGAGCGCTGCCGCTGGTACGTGCAGCATGGGGTGAAGGCGGCGTTGCTCGTTCACCCGGGGCGTAAGGCGGTCTGGGTGTTCCGTGCGGGCGCGGAGACCGGTCCCCTCACCGGCGACGCGGTGGTTGACCTTGGGGACGTGTTCGATGGGTTCTCGTTTGTCGTGGCAGAGCTCTTCGTGTCACTCCTGGTCTGAGGACTGGATCTGCTCACTGCGGGTGTGATCCGGGCGCGGGTGTGCGCGGCACACCGAGGCATGGCCCGACGTGGAGGCTTCCGGTGGCAGTAACCAGACCGCTGACCCTCGACGAGTTCCTGCTCCGGCCGGAAGAGCAACCGGCGCTGGAGTATGAGCGAGGGGCGATCACACAGAAGATGTCGCCGAAGATGCGCCATGGCGCCCTACAGATGGCGTTGTGCCTGCGGTTCGAATCGTCGGGCATGCCTGAACAGCATGCACGGGCGTTTCCCGAGACACGCGTCACCTGGCCGGCCGAGGGTGTGTCGTACGTGCCTGATGTCATTGCCTATCGTCTGGAACGCGTGCCGACCGATTCGTACGGCGATCTGCCTGACGACGTTCTCGTGCCGCCCGATGTTGCCGTCGAGACCCCCTCGCCAGGACAGGGGTTCGACGCTCAACGGGAACGATGCTGGTGGTATGTCAAGCACGGGGTGCGCGTGTCGTTGCTGGTACACGCCGACCGCCGGGTGGTCTGGGTGTTTCGCCCAGGGGCGGAGACCGGGCCGCTCACGGATCGCGCGGTCGTGGATCTCTCGGACGTACTCGACGGCTGCTCGTTCGTCGTTTCCGAGTTGTTCGAGGCGCTCCGCGCCCGTCCTTTGTGACCGCCTGCCAGATACCGGGCGAGCCACTCGGACCTCAGTCTGCTGGGGGTGGGACCAGGGAGCCGCTCATGACGGTGATGGCGCGGCCACAGAGGGTCACGCGGGGGCCGTTGACCTGGACCCGGACGGTGCCGCCGCGCGCTGAGGCCTGATAGCCGACCAGCGCGTCCCGGCCAAGCTTTCTTTGCCAGTACGGCCCGAGCAGGCAGTGCGCCGAGCCAGTCACGGCATCCTCGTCGATGCCGACGCGCGGCGCGAAGAACCGCGAGACGAAATCAACAGGCTGGCCATTCGGCGCATGGCCCATGGTGGGCTGGCTCAGGGTCTGCTGGCCGTCTGCTGCCGCTGTGACGATGATGCCCCGCGCATCGATCTGCCTGAGGCGGCTGAAGTCAGGCTGGATCGCCCTGACGGCTGCCTCCGACTCGACTTCTACCAGCAGATCGAACGTTCCCCGGGCGAGTGCCCGCGCCTCGACGCCGAGCGCCTCCAGCAGCCCGTCCGGCGGATCAAGCGGCTGGACCGGCTCAGCGGGGAAGTCCAGGGCGATGGCATCGGCATCGCGGCGGGCGGACAACAGGCCGCTGGCCGTCTGAAACTGGGCCGGCGCATCAGGCCAGAGCTGCCCGGCCTCCCAGAGGACATGCGCGGCGGCCAGCGTGCCGTGTCCGCACAACTGGAGCTCTCGGCCCGGCACAAACCAGCGGAGCCCAAACCCCTCACCCTGCTCGTAGACAAAGGCCGTGGCAGCTTGCTGGAGCTCTCCAGCGACGGCGGCCATCCAGCCAGGATCGGCTGGGGCGTCCAGCAGGCAGACGGCGGCAGCGTTGCCGGCAAACGGACGATCGGCGAAGGCATCGACGAGGAACAGCGGTAGCGGGGACGAGGGCATAGGCGCACCTGGGGTGCTGTGGGTGACGCAGCAGACTTCTCCGCAGCATACCGATTCCGCGGTGGCGGATCTGTCCCGTCCGGAACAGTGCGTCCGGACGGACCGTATTTGCGGAAGGGCCACCGGCAGCGCACAGCCTCAGATGGTGAGGCGGTCAGGCACGGATCGTGCAATAGGGGGCCGTTTGAGTTCGGTGGGGCGGAGTTTCACTGCATGGAGTGGGGCGGGACACCGGCAGCAACCGTGCACGGCGTCCCGGATGGGGTGCGAGATGGGCGTGTGGCGGCGGTCGAGCCGCAGGTAGAGCGTCCGGCGAGGCGGGGCGGATTTGCGCTGCGCCTCGGGCTGCTGCAGTGGGCCGCCGGCGCGTTCTGTGGCGTCGTCGGCGCGCTGACGTTTGTCACGCCGCATCAGTTCGTCGGACCATCGTACCGGCTCCTGCGGCCATACCTCCCATGGTGGGGGCTGCTGTGCCTGCTGGGTGCCGCGGCGCTGCTGGCCGTCGCGCTGCTGGCCCCGCGCAAGCGCACCCTGTTTTTGGCGCATCTGCTGGCCGCCGTCCCGATTCTGCTGCTGGGCCTGAGCGCGGGCGCTGCCGGCGGCTGGACCGGCCTGACGGTCTACTCGATCCTCGCTGCCGGCATCGTCGTCGCGCCGCTGGTGTGCCCGCCGGCCGACCGGCCCTCCTCGACGGCCGATCTGTTTGCCGTGGTGGTCGGCGCCTCGGCCATGGTCAATGGCAGCATCATGCTGCTGCTGCCGGAGCAGTACGGCTCGCCGATCTTCAACCCGATTCGCCCGTATCTGCTGCTGTACGGCCTCGGGTTCTTCGTCGGTGGGGCTGGCGTCGTGTGGGCGCAACTGCGCCCTGGCACGCCGCGTCACGTGTTCTGGGGGGCGCACCTGCTCCTGGGGCTGGCGCTCTCGGCGTTCGGGCCGCCGGTGGCCTGGCCCAACCGCGCGTTCACGACGATTGCCTACTACAATGGCTTCGGGCTGGTGGTGGGGCTGCTGCCGTGGCTGCGTCCGCGCTTGCGCCGCTCGGACCCTGGCTCGTTGCAGACGCGGCTGGCGCTGGCATTCGGGCTGGCAGTCTCGGTGCCACTGGTCATCACGATGGCGCTGGTCACCAACGAGGTGGAGCGCTCCGGGCGCAAAGAGGCGTCATCGCGCACGCAGGTGATCGCCGAGACGCTCAGCCAGGGCGTGTCCGACTACATGAGCCTGCACCGGGCGGCAGTGGCCGCGCTGGCTGGACAGCCGGGCCTGCTCGCCGCGCCCCCCGACGCCCAGCAGCGGATTCTGCGGGCATTTGACGACACGCACCCGGACGTTCTCAACTTCGTGCTGTACGGTGCGGACGGCCGGATACTGGCGCAGAGCCGCGAGCAGTCCGTGAACGCGGCGCCGCCGCAGCGCTCGGCGCTTTTTGACGAGGTCCGCCAGTCGGGCGTCTCCGACGTGCGGGTGATCTCGCCGGTGCTGGGCCAGCCGGTGGTCGCGATGGGCCTGCCGATCCAGGATGCTGAGGGGCGGTTCGCCGGCGTGGTGGCCGTGGTGCTGGAGTCAACCCGGCTGGCGGATGTGGCGCAGCGGGCAGCAACCGAGCCGGGCGGCCGGGTCTTGATCGTGGACGAGCGCGGACGGCTGATCGCGGCGTCGGGGGATGCGGAGCTTGCCCCCGTGACCGATCTTTCGACCAATCCGGCGGTGGCAACGATGCTCCGCGGCCGGGGGACCGGCTCGCTGAGCTATGAGGTAGCAGGGGCCGAGCGGTTCGCGGGATATTCCGTCGTGCAGTCGCTCGGCTGGGGCATTGTCGTCGAGCGGCCGGTGGTGCTGGCCCTGGCCGGCGCGCAGGCCGGGCGCGATCTGGCGTTTGCAGTCTTCCTGCTGGTGCTGGCCTGCGCCTCGGTGGCGGGCTGGATCGCGGCTCGGCGGCTGGCGGCGCCGTTGGTGGAGCTGGCGCGGGCGGTGGACGCGCTGGCGTTTGGGAACGAGCCGGTGGCGGTGCCTCGCAGCGGCGTGACCGAGGTTGCGCGGCTGGCGGCGGTCTTCGGCGACCTGCGAGACCGGCTCCTGGTTCGCACCCAGGAGCGCGAGCGGGCTGAGCGCCGCCTGCGCTTCCTGGCCGATGCGAGCAGCCATCTTGCTGGATCGCTCGACTACGACACGACGCTGGAGCGGGTTGCGTGGCTGGCCGTTCCGATGCTGGCCGAGTGGTGCCTGGTGGACGTGCTGGAGGACAGCGGCGAGATTCGACGGGTGGAGGTGGCTCACGCCGATGCAGCCCAGGCCCCGGAGGCCGACCTGCTCCGCAAGTATCCGCCGGACCGCCGGGCTGAGGAAGGCATTGCGCGGGTGCTGCGGACGGGCGTGCCGGAGCTGATCCGCGAGTTCACGGACAGCCGCTTGCCGGCCATCACGCGGGATGCCCAGCACCAGGCGATTACGCAGGCGCTGGGCATCCAGTCGGTGATGCGGGTGCCGCTGCTGGCGCGGGGGCGGACGCTGGGGGTGATCTCGCTGCTGGCGACCGATCCGAGCCGGCGCTACGCGGCTACCGATCTGGCGCTGGCTGAGGAGCTGGGGCGGCGGTGTGCCGTGGCGGTGGACAACGCGCGCCTGTACGCCGAAGCCCAGCAGGCGATTCGTGCTCGCGATGAGTTCCTCTCGATCGCGTCGCACGAGCTGCGGACGCCGTTGACGGGTATCAAGGGGTACGCGCAGATCTTGCGGCGTGCCCACGGACGCGGACAGCTTGACGATCAGCGGCTCGAACGGTCGCTGGCGACGATCGACGATGCCGCCGACCGGTTGTCGGCGCTCGTGGGCGACTTGCTGGACGTCTCGCGGATTCGTACGGGGCACTTGCCGCTGCGGTTGCTCACGGTGGACCTGGGGGAGGCCCTGCGCGCCGCCGCCGAGCGGTACCGCGATCACCTGGGGGAGCTGCACGAGCTGGCGGTTGACCTGCCGGCCACGCCAACCTACGCCGAGGTTGACCTGGACCGGCTGGAGCAGGTCGTGACCAACCTGCTGAGCAACGCCGTCAAGTACTCGCCTGGAGGCGGCATCGTGCGACTGTCGATGATCGGCGGCGAGGGCGGCTCGCTGGTCCAGGTGACGGACCCAGGTATCGGGCTGACCGCGGAGAGCCTTGAAGCGATCTTTCAGCCGTTTGGGCGTGCGCCGAACGCCACGGAGCGGAGCCTGCCGGGCATGGGCCTGGGCCTCTACATCTGCCGAACGCTGATCGAGCGCCAGGGTGGGCGAATCTGGGCGATGAGCGGCGGCGAAGACGCTGGCACGACGTTTGGCTTCTGGTTGCCGAAGGCGGAGGCCGTCGCGCTGGCGGAGCAGGTGCATGTTGGCGCGTGAGTCCCGCATCCTGGTGGTGGACGATGACCCGAGCATTCGCGGGTTTCTGGCCGAGGCGCTGGCGGATGAGGGGTACGACGTGAAGGTGGCTGGCAACGGCCAGGAGGCGTTGGCTGTTGCCAGCCAGTGGCAGCCAGACCTGATCTTGCTGGACTTGATGATGCCGGTACTGGATGGCTGGGGGTTCCGCGAGGCGCAGCGGCGCATCGAGCGGCTGGCCACGGTGCCGGTGATCGTGCTGTCGGCGACGCGAGACCTGCCGGCGCGGACTGAGCAGCTCGAGCCAGCCCGGGTGTTTCCCAAGCCGTTCGACCTGGATACGCTGCTGGCGACCATCCTCGAGATGACAGGCTAGCGGCGCGCTGGACGGGAGGGCCGCCGTTCTGAGCGAGCCGGGCGCCCCGGCAGACTCGTGTACAACTGCCCGCTTTCACCAAAAATGGACCTGAGACATGGCACGCATCGTGCATCAGCAGGTTGGTACGCCGAAAGGCGTTCTGCTTGGAGGTATCGTTCTATGCGGGGCACCGTTGTTCGGATGATCCGAGATCGTGGCTTCGGGTTTGTCCGTTGCGAGGATGGGGCCGAGGTTTTCTTTCATCATTCCTCCCTGCCGCGTGGGGTCTTCGACACGATCCAGGAAGGGCAGGAGATGGAGTTTGACATCGAGACGGACGCGCGGGGCCGTGGGCAGCGCGCGGCGAATGTCGAGCTGATCAACAGCGCCTACAACTCGCAGCGGTAGGCCCCGCGCCCGTGCGCGGCGGGTAAGGCGGGCGGGTTGTGCCCCCGGATGCGGGGCTGCTGCGTCCGGCAGGCCGACGACCGGGGCGAGGGTCGCCGCCGGTCTGCCTGCCCGTACTACGGCGTCATGCGTGAGGCCGCCCCAGCACCGCACATGTCGGTGTTGAGGCGGCCTCATGACGGCTGTCCCCTATGAGGGCTGTCCCCATGACGGCTGCGGGCCGGGGCGCGGACGCGAACGCCGGCGGCCGTATAGGGCGAGCCGGCAGCGCGGCCGTCGCTGAAGGCCCGACGCGCGTTTTCGGGCGTGACCTGAGCGAGGGTCAGGGGCGGCTACGGCCGGCCTGATCCAGGACGCTCGTCGCCGCGAAGATCGGCACGCGGGCGCGCAGGGCCAGGGCGATGGCGTCGCTCGGGCGGGACTCGACTTCCACCTGCCGCGAGTCGGTGTTCATGATCACCTTCGCGTAGTAGGTGTCGTTCGTGAGGCTGGTGACCACGACGCGGTTCACGGATGCCCCGAGCTCCTTCACGAGCGTACGCATCAGGTCGTAGGACGTGGGCGGCGGGACGCTCATGCGCTCACGCGGGACGCCGCCGTTCATGTCGGCGGCCACGGCCAACGCCTCGCTCGGCCCGACGTTCATGGTCAGCCGGCGGTTGCCGGCCTTCTCGCGCAGGATCAGCACCATCTGCGCTTGCTGGCTGTTACTGCTGCGGATCTCTTCGACGACCATCTCGCGGACTTCGCCGGTGGCGGCTGCTGCACCGCTGCTCGCGGCCGGCGACACGCCGGGCAGATTGATGAAGCCCTGGCTCGCAAGACCGTAGACGGTTCCTCCGACCATCACCAGGACCAACAGCGACGTGATCCAGCGGCGCACCATGCCAACCGCGACACCACGAACAAGACGCTTGACGACGTGGCCGACCTTCACGGCTGGACCCTCCGGATACCCGCGCGAACCCTGAGCAACCCCGCTGCGCGTTGGCGCGCAGAACGTGTACACAACAACGGAGATCGTACCATTCCAGGGCTGGATACGGGAGCGTTTGGCCGATATTGGCCGGTGGCGCTCCACGGTTGATCCGCGGACCGCTCCGGGCGGCGATTCACCGGGCGACGACGCGCTCCATGAGTCGGGTGGCGGCGGCATTGTGCGGATCGTGCAGGAACGCGCCCTCGCAGGTGGTGGCGGTCCAGCCGCGCATGGTGGCCCACTCGTCAGCGGTGATCATGCCGTCCAGACGGCGGCCGGCCAGGATGGCGTTGGCGAGGGTGGGACGGTCCGTCTCGGAGTCGAGCCAGCCCGTGAGAGTGGGCGGCGCTTGCCCAGAGCGCTCCATCAGCAGGGAGATCGCCATCCAGCCGCCCAGGACTTGCTCGGCTTGATCGGCGGTGAGGCGCGCGCTCCCTGGCCGGGTGGCGTCCACGTCCACGCCGTTCTCGCGGTAGCCGGCGGCGACCGCGCCGCGCGGATCGGCGAGGTTGAGGCCGGGGAAGCGGATCGAGGCATCCGAGCAGCGCGCCGGCAGGCCGTTGGCGACGCTGAGGGGGACGGTGGTGGCGGCGGGCGAGGCGCTGGCGGCTGACCGGCTGCCGCCACGGTCGGTCATGATGAGCAGGAAGGCAATGATGGCGGCTGCGCCGAAGGAGGCCAGCAGGAATGCGCCGATGGTGGTCGGCTGGAGGACGATCAAGCCGCTGGTGTTGAAGCGCCGGCCGGTGGCGGCTGGCTCCGGGTGCGGCGAGAGCGGTGATGGCCGCCGGCGGGCCGGCTCCGGCGGCAAGACGAACGGCGTGGCGGCCGGCTGGCCGGCGCGGGCCTGGGGCGCTGGCGACTGGGGCGCCGGCGCAGCGGACGCTGGGGACGTGCCAGCGGGGCCGCCAGGGCGGGCGGCGCGGGCGGTGGTGGCGGATGGGGCGGCCGGCCCGGGCGCGGCCGTTGGTGCGGCCGAAGCTGGCGGCGTGGCCGCGGCGGCCTGGAGGTTGGCCGCGTGGACGATGGCGGCGTAGGCGTGGCCGGCGGCGGCGCCGGGGCCAGTAGCCGTGACCGGGGGCGGCGTGGGTGCAGCGGGCGGGGCCGGCGGCGCTGGTTCTGGCTCGGGAGCTGGCGGGGTGCCAGCATCTGCCCCGGCCGGCCCGGCGCTCCGCAGGCGACGGGTGCGCCGCGCGGGCTGCTGTCCGAACTGCTGACCAGGTCCTCCGGGCTGGGCCGGGCCTGGGTTCTGTGTCGGGGCGGCTGGCCGCGGGTTGAAGACCTCGTCCAGCATCCGCTGCACGAGGGTCTCGGAGAGGCGGTCGCCGCGCTCCTGGTAGAGCGCGATCAGCCGCTCGTAGGAGCGCCGGTCGGCAGCGCGGGCCTGGACATTGGTCCAGTAGGCCTCTTCGGCATCGTCGGTGTGGCCGCGCGCTTCGAGGATCATGGCGATCTCGGTGCGCGCCTGGGCCTGCTGCTCGGGCTTGCCCTTGAGGAGGATGTCCAGCCACCCGAGGATGTCGCTGTTGGATGCGACGGTAGGCAGCCCCGAGCGTGACGGCTCGGGGGCCGCTGCTGGTGGGGTGTCTGGTCGCTCGCTGGGTACGGCCATGCGGTCCTCGGGCTGATCTGCGCGTCTCGGTCAGACGGTTACAGCGAAGGATACCGCGCCCGCCCGATGCAGGAACGAGCGTAGAAACGAAGCGGTGCGGCCGTGAGGGATGCCCGTCCGTGAGGCCGTGCGCGCGCGTGGCGAGCGCTAGCGCTTGCGCGCGACGACGAAGTGGCTGATTCCGAACGCGCGGAGCGGCGTCGCCTCGATCAGGTCGCGCGTCTTCTGGATCAGCCGCCCGAACGGCCCGTACCGCTCCGCGACGTTGTCGAGGCCGGGGAGGATGTGGGTGACGGCAGTGAAGTCCACCTGAAGCCCGTCGAAGAGGCGCAAGATCTCCCGGGCGGTGTAGACGCGCACGTGGGGGCAGAAGACGTCACGGATGGTGTGCGGCAGCCAGTTCACGAACGGCAGCAGCCGGAAGTAGTACTTGCCGAACAGGTAGAAGCCGTGCGTCTCGTAGGGGTACAGCCGGTTCGGGGCGTAGATGACGATGTGGCCGCCGGGCTTGAGGCAGCGGTACGCCTCACGGATGGTGAGGCGGTCGTCGTCGACGTGCTCGATGACCTCGTTGAGCAGGATGACGTCGAACTCGTTGTCGCCGAAGGGGAGGTGCTCGCCGGGCGAGACCTGGAGGTTGGGAAGCCACTCGCTGGCCTTGGCGATCTTGTCGGGATCGACGTCGACGCCGTAGACCTCGTCGCTGAAGCGGCGGAACTTGTCGACGTACATGCCCATGCCGCAGCCGATGTCGAGGATCTTGCGGCCTTCGAGCTTGACGTACTGGCGGATCTGGCTGAGGCGGCGGTCCTGGCCGCTGCGCCAGACGTAGCTCGGGTGTCCGAGCCGAATCGCCTTCACGTCTGCCGCTGCCACCATGGACCCTCCGGGGCGATGCTCTCGAGACCGGCGGCTGCCCTGAAGCACGAGACTCAAGCGCAAGCCAGCGGACCGGTCGTCGCCCGGCCGGAGCGGATGGTACCAGAAGCCTGGAAGCCGGGCAAGGCGTTATGCCGAGTTCGCCTGAGTCGAGAACGGCCGCCGGGCGCGTTTGGGGACCGATGTTCGGATGCGCGTTCCGCATGGTTTTGCGTAGCGTACGGAACAGGCGGTGAGCCGATGCGGCCCCCGTGTTGCTATATTCACGACATCTGCTTGAGACAAAGGAGAGCGACATGCGCCGAGCGTACATGTTCATCCACACCGGATTCTTCGCCGATGCAGTAGAGGACATGACGCTTCATGCACACGCTCAACCTCGGTATTCTGGCGCATGTAGACGCCGGTAAGACGAGCCTGACCGAGCGGCTGCTCTACGCCGCCGGGGTCATCGACGCGATCGGCAGCGTGGATGATGGCAGCACTCAGACCGATACCCTGGCGCTCGAACGGCAGCGTGGGATCACCATCAAATCCGCGGTGGTGTCGTTCGAGGTGAATGACATCACGGTCAACCTGATCGATACGCCCGGCCACCCGGATTTCATCGCCGAGGTGGAACGGGTGCTGAGCGTGCTGGACGGCGCGGTGCTGGTCGTGTCTGCCGTGGAACGCGTGCAGGCACAGACGCGCGTGCTGATGCGGGCGCTTCAGCGGCTCCGGATTCCAACCCTGCTCTTCGTGAACAAGATCGACCGGCCGGGCGCGGACGCTGCACGTGTCCTGGACGATATCGCCCAGAAGCTGACGCCCGCGATCGTCCCGATGGGCACGGTGTGTGGGCCTGGGACGCACGATCCGAGGTTCGAGCCATCCGGCGCCACTGACGTGGCGTTCGCCAGTCGGTTGGCTGAGCTTCTGGCCGATCGTGACGAGCGCCTGCTGGCAGCCTACCTCGACGGCGACGCGCTGATTCCTTACGGGCGGCTGCGGCATGCACTGGCGGAGCAGACCAGCCGGGCCGAGGTCTATCCCGTCTTCTTCGGGTCAGCCATCACCGGGGCGGGCATAGATGCACTCGTCGCGGCGCTCACCGAGCTGCTGCCGTCCACCGACGGCGATGCTGACGGCCCGCTGTCTGGCACGGTGTTCAAGATTGAGCGCGGACCGGCCGGGGAGAAGATCGCCTATGTCCGGCTGTTCTCCGGCAGGATCCAGACCCGAGATCGGCTCCTGGTTCGGTCAGGTCAGGAGCGCAAAGTCACCGCCATTCACGTCGTCGAGCGGGGTGCGGCGGCCCGGCGGCGGGTGGTCACGGCCGGGCAGATCGGCAAGCTGTGGGGACTCGGGGACGTCCAGATCGGCGATGTGCTGGGAACGGCCCGCGCAACCTCGGACGGACGCCATTTTGCTCCGCCGAGTCTGGAAGCGGCCGTCGTACCGCACCGAGCGTCCGACCGGAGCAGGCTGTACCGGGCGTTGACCCAGTTGGCTGAGCAGGATCCCCTCATCAACCTTCGGCAAGATGCGACCCGGCAAGGTCTCTACGTCTCACTGTACGGGGAGGTGCAGAAGGAGGTGATTCAGGCCACCCTGGCCAATGAATTCGGCGTGGAGGTGGAGTTCCAGGCGTCGACCACCATGTACATCGAGCGGCCGTCGGGCGTCGGCGCAGCAGTGGAGATCCTTGGCAGGGCTCCGAATCCGTTCTGTGCCACCGTCGGGCTCCGCATTGAGCCCGCTGCTCCGGGTTCGGGCGTGACGTTCAGGTTGGAGGCTGAGCTTGGGACGATCCCGATCTTCGTCTACAAGGCTGTCGATGAATTCCGACAGGCGATGGCTGCAACGATTCACACAGCGTTGCAGCAGGGGCTGTACGGCTGGCGGGTCACGGACTGCACCGTCACCATGACGGATGCCGGCTATATCTCGCCGATCAGCACGGCTGCTGACTTCCGCAAGCTGACACCGCTGGTGCTGATGAGCGCTCTGGAGCAGGCCGGCTCGGTCGTGTGCGAACCTCTTCACCATTTCCGCCTGGAGATTCCGGCAGATACGTTCGGTGCGGTGATGGCGATCCTGGCACGGCAACAGGCGGCGCCTCACACGCAGGCGCTGCGAGCAGCGGCGTACCTGCTGGAAGGTGAGATTCCGGCAGATCGGGTCCATGACCTTCAGCGACAGCTCCCGGGGCTCACGCGCGGCGAGGGTGTGCTGGAGTCCGCCTTTGAACGGTATGAGCCGATCGGCAGCGCGAGTGCAGTCCCCACCCGGCCACGGACGGACGACAATCCTCAGAACCGAGATGAGTACCTGCTGCACGTGCGGCGACGGGTCTAGCGCTGGATCGCTGGTGAGCGCGAGATCAGGGGGGGCTGTTGACGGGGGGCCAGGCTCTCCCTATCATTGAGGAACACGTCGCGTTGCGTTGCCAGCGCGGCTCGCTGACAGCACCCATACGATGGCGATGACCGGGACGAGTACCCGGGGCATCTCACCCCCAGAGAGCGAGGGTCACCGGCTGGAAGCCCTCGCGCGTGAGGCCCGGCGAACACCACCCGCGAGCTGGCCACGGAACGCAGTCCGCGCATCCCTGGTGTGCACGGCCTGTCAGTACGCTGGCACGGTGGCCCCGTTACCGGCCTAAGAAGCCCTGCTGGCGTCGTGCGGAGCGCGCGCCACGCGGCAGGGGAACCCCGGGTGGAACCACGAACGGCCCGCTCGTCCCGAGGACGGCAGGGCCGTTATTCGTTCCCGGAGAGGGGTATCCCATGTCTGACGAGGGCCAGAGCAAGCCGCAGTCTCCACTCGACATTTTGCGGCACAGCACCGCGCACGTCATGGCCAAGGCTGTACAACGTCTGTACCCTGGCGCGATGCTCGCGATTGGGCCGCCGATCGAGGACGGCTTCTACTACGACATCGACGTGCCGGCGAAGCAGCTTTCGACGGAGGATTTCGCGGCCATCGAGGCGGAGATGGGGAAGATCATCGCCGCCGACGAGCCGTTCGTCCGCCGCGAGGTCTCACGTGAGGCGGCGCTGGCCGAGAACCAGGTGCGCGGCGAGAAGTACAAGATCGAGATCCTCGAAGGGCTGCCAGCGGGCGAGGTCACCTCGTTCTACGACACGGGTTCGGACTGGACCGACCTCTGCCGTGGCCCGCACGTCCCGAGCACCAGCCACATCAAGGCGTTCAAGCTGCTCTCGGTGGCGGGCGCGTACTGGCGCGGCGACGAGAAGCGGCCGATGCTCCAGCGCATCTACGGCACCTCGTGGGAGTCGGCCCAGGATCTGGACGACTACCTGAACCGGCTGGAGGAGGCCCGCCGCCGCGACCACCGGCGGCTGGGGCGGGAGCTGGGGCTGTTCACCTTCTCCGACCTCGTCGGGCCGGGCCTGCCGCTCTGGCTGCCGAAGGGCGCGACGATCCGCCGGGAGCTTGAACGGTACGTCACCGATCTGGAGCTGCAGCGCGGCTACCAGCACGTGGTGACGCCCGACGTGGCGAAGGTCGATATGTACAAGACCTCGGGCCACTGGGCGCACTACAAGGACTCGATGTTCCCGGTGATGGAGTACGGCGAGGAGGAGATGGTCCTCCGGCCGATGAACTGTCCGCACCACATCCAGATCTACAAGCACGAGCAGCGCAGCTACCGCGAGCTGCCGCTCCGGCTGGCCGAGTTCGGGACGATGTGGCGGTACGAGAAGTCTGGCGAGCTGAGCGGCCTGAGCCGGGTCCGCCGGATGGATCTGAACGACGCCCACATCTTCTGCACGCCCGAGCAGATCCAGAACGAGATCGTCGGGGTGGTTCAGCTCATCGAGCACATCTACGACGTGCTGGGCATCAAGGACCACTGGTACCGGCTCTCGCTGTGGGATCCGAACGACAAGGAGAAGTACGTCGACAACCCGGAGATGTGGGCGCGCGGCGAGCGGTACCTCAAGGATGCGATGGAGAGCCTGGGACTGGAGTACGTCGAGGCGCCGGGCGAGGCCGCGTTCTACGGGCCGAAGATCGACATTCAGCTGCGCGACCCGCTGGGCCACAGTGAGACGATCTCCACCATCCAGGTCGACTTCCACCTGCCGAACCAGTTCCAACTGGAGTACGTGGGCGAGGACGGCCAGTTCCACCGCCCGGTGATGGTGCACCGGGGGGTCATCGGCACGCTGGTGCGGATGATCGCGTACCTGATCGAAAAGTACGGCGGGTCGTTCCCGCTCTGGCTGGCGCCGGTTCAGGTGCTGGCGATCCCGATTGCGGATCGGCACATCGAGTACGCGGAGCAGGTCAAGGGTGAGCTGATGAAGATCGGCATGCGGGCCGAGGTGGACACGCGCCGCGAGCGGATGCAGAACAAGATTCGGCAGGCCGAGCAGCAGCGCGTGCCGTACATTCTGGTCATGGGCGACCGTGACGTGCAGGGTGGGACGGTCTCGGTGCGGGAGCGCGGCGCTGGCGATCTCGGCGCGATGGAGCGGGCAGCGTTCGTGGAGCGGGTCCGGACGGAGCGCGACGAGCGGGTCGTGAAATAGGAGCGGGAGCGGGGCGGTTGATCGTGATGCGCCCGAGATGTCGCGGGCGCGCACGGTCGGCCGGGCGGTGGTAGGCTTCTGGTGGCCCGAGCAGTTGAGACCCGAATGACCTTCCGACGGTCCTCGTAGCGCGTGTCGGTCGACCGGCCTACCCCTGGTCATCGAGCGTGCTACCCAGGCATCGCGGACGTCGTGCGGGCAGGCTGCTCGGGCTTTTTCCTGTTTCAGATCTCCTACTTCGCCAGGCTGGATGTGAGGGGTTTGTCATCCCGACCCCATTCGGCAAGCGCAGGTCAAGCTACGCGAGGAACGAGCGAAGCGGAGGATCTTCGTCGCAGGGGTGTACAAGAAAAGATCCCTCGACTGCGCTCGCACGCTCGCTCCGCTCGGGATGACAGAGAGGACATCGCCTTTCGCGTGGTGGAATACTACGCTGATCGGCGTGTCTATCCCAGCTCCGGGCCGGCTGACGTGTAGACGCGCGCGAGATCGATGGCCGGGGGCGGCGCGCCGCGTGTCATCCTGATGAACGGCCGCACCAGCGTGAGATCGAGACGCTCGGATAGCTGGACGGCAGCGGCGTTGGGTGTGATGGCGTCCATGACGAGCTCGGCGGGGGGCGTGGCGGCGGCAAGCGACGCGCGGATCAACGCTTCGGCGGTCTCAGGGGCGTCGGCGGCGAGCGGCCCGAGGTGCCACGCGCGAGCGCCGGGGCGGCTCAGGGCGTAGCCCTGGATGGCTTCTTCAAGCTCGGCCACGAAGCAGGTTGCCGGGTGGCCGCCCACGAGCGCGCCGAGCACGTGCGCGCGGTCCACGCCGAACCGGCCTGCGTCGTAGGCTGCGAGCACTGGGAGATCAGCCACCTGGAGCGGGCGAACAACGGCGCTCCGTGAGCGGATGACCTCGGGGTCGGCTGTGCCGTGTGCAGCGTCAAGGCTTGCCGCTCCGGCGAGCGTCGGGAACGGGCCGCGCCAGCGTGCCAGCTCGAACTGCTCGGCGAAACCGAGGCGTTGGTAGAGCGGCTGGCCGGCCGGCGTGGAGTCCAGCGCGACGGTTTCGACGCCGAGGCGATCCAGGTAGGCCAGGGCGTGCGTGAGCAGCGCCTTGCCGATGCCCTGTCCACGGTGGGCCTCGTCCACCAGGACCATGCCGACCCAGGCGATGCGCTGTCCGTAGGTGGTGACGCTCGTGGTGCCGAGCACCTGCCCGTCACGCTCCGCGACCCAGCAGCCTTCTGGCTCCCAGGCCAGGAGCCGCTGCCAGTCGGCAGCGGTCTGGTTCCAGCCAGCCTGCGCGCGGAGTCGCTGGCCGGCCGGGATGTCGGCCGTTGTCAGGGCGCGGATTCGCACGACCATCCATCCTCCGAGCGCAGCGTAACAGCCGGCGGATTATGGCGTGGTGGGACGCCGGGGTGGCAGCGGAAACGGTCGCTCGCGGGGTACGCGAGCGACCGTCGAAGCGTCTGCCGCGCGGGCTGCGGGATGGAGTGTGCGGGGCTCAGCGGCCGGGACGGGTGTGGTAGTCGTGACCGTGGTGGCGCTGGAGCAGCTCGCGGACCTCTGACTCGCGGCCGGTGGCGTCGCGGACGATGACGACGGCTGCGCCGTGACTGACGCGCTCGTGATAGTAGCTGGCCTCGGCGTGGTGCAGTCCGTGATCGATCAGGTAGCCGATCAGACCGCCGGTCGCTGCGCCGATGCCGGCCCCGCCAAGCGCCCCGACGAGTGCCCCGGCCGCGACCAGCGCCCCCAGGCCGGGCACGGCGACGGTTGAGGCGGCCAGGAGCCAGCCGGCGACCCCCCCGAGCAGGCCGCCGGCGAGGATGCCGGAGGTCTCGTCGACGCGGGTGGCGCGCCGCTCAGTCGGGGCGCGCGTGACGGCTGTCGACTCGGGCGTTTCGAGTACGGCGACGTCGATCTGGGTTGGCGAGAGGCCTTCCTCTCGGAGCGCCATCAGGGCGTGCTCGGCATCGACACGGTCGTCAAACACGCCGACGACGATGCTCTTGCCGTGGGTGCGTTGCATGGTTCCTGCCTCCGATCCGGTCTCCCGATCGTGCAGCCATCGTCGCCGCGGGTATGCGGACGGCGGGTGGCGTTCAGGCCTTCTGCAAGAACTATGCGCTCCGTCGCGGGGCAGGGCAATGGTCACCTGTCATGCGGAAGCCATGACGAAGCGCCGCACACTACGATAGGAGGCGGTCCGCACCGTGTGGGGCGTGTGGCAGCGCTGACGTCACGTCTTCTGTGACGGTTGCGCCTCTGACCACGAGGGTGCTCTGTGCATCATCAACTGACCGTGGTGGACACGAGTCACGCACGAGGGGGACGTGAAGACATGATCTCCGAGGCGCAGGCGGCGTTTCTCGAACGGCAGCGCGCCGGCCGGTTCGCGACCGTCGATCCGAACGGCCAGCCGCACGCGGTGCCGATCTGCTACGCCCTGCTGGACGGCGTCATCTACACGCCGATTGACGAGAAGCCGAAGTCGGGCGATCCTCGCGACCTGCGGCGCGTCCGGAACATCCTCGCCAACCCGCGCGTCTGCCTGGTCGTCGATCACTACGAGGATGAGGACTGGACGCGGTTAGCCTGGCTCCAGGTGCGGGGCGTGGCGGGCCTGGTGGAGGATGCCGACGAGCGCACGCGCGCACTGGCGGCGCTGCGGGTGCGCTACCGGCAGTACCGGGCTATGGCGCTGGAAGAGCTGCCGCTGCTGCGAATCGCCCCGACGCGGCTGGTGGGCTGGAGCTGGAACGGGGGGCCTGGGTCGTAGATCGTGGGTCGCGGGGGCAAAACTCCACGACCCACGGCTCACGATCCAGACTACGTTTCGCGGCGCAGGCGCGGGTCCAGGATGTCGCGGATGCCGTCGCCGAGGGTGTTCAGGCCGAAGACGGTCACCATCAGCGCCGCGCCCGGCGCGACCATCGTCCAGGGGGCCTGAGCCAGGAAGTTGCGGGCGTCGCCAAGCATCTGGCCCCAGGACGGGATGTCCGGCGGGGTGCCGACGCCCAGGAAGCTGAGGCCCGCTTCGCCGAGCACGGCGTCTGCGAAGACGAAGGTGGACTGCACGATCATCGGCGAGAGGCAGTTCGGGAGGATGTGCCGCAGCATGATGCGGGCATTGCCGATCCCGAGGGCGTGCGCCGCCTCGATGTACTGCAGCTCGCGGATCGTCAGCACGACGCTCCGCACCACGCGGGCGAAGCGCGGCGTGTAGACGATGCTGAGCGCCAGGATCACGTTGCCGACGCTCGGGCCGCGCACGGACATGATGGCCAGGGCCAGGATGACGCCCGGAAACGCCATCATGCTGTCCATCAGGCGCATCAGCGGGCTGTCAAGCTTCTTGAAGAAGCCAGCCAGCAAGCCGATGAACGTGCCGGCCAGGACGGTGGCCAGGGAGACGCCGAGACCCACCAGCAGCGAGACCTGGCTGCCTTTGATGACGCGGCTGTAGATGTCCCGTCCGAGGTTGTCGGTGCCGAGGATGTAGGCGCCAGTGGCCGGCGCTGCTGCCTGGGCCATCGGGGCCTGGAAGCGGGCCTGCGGCGTGGCGAGCGTCGGATCGTGGTTCATGAGCAGGCCGAACTGCGCGAGGACGGCCACGACCGCCACGACGATCAGGATGCCGGCGCCGATCACCCCGCTCCGATGGCGCAGGAACCGGGTGAGGAAGGTCTGCTTGCGGCGAACCCGCCCGGCGGTGGTGACGGGCGTCTCCGTGGGCGAAGGCGGCTCCGTTGCCACGCCAGCCTGGGATGATGTCTGTGCTTGCGCCATCGGTTACGCCCTGCTCTCTGTCTGCGTTGCATCCATCACGATCCGCCTCACGCCCTGGTCTGCCGCAGGCGCGGATCGAGCACGCCGTAGAGGATGTCGACCAGCAGGTTGATCATGACGTACATGAGCGCGATGATCAGCACGATCCCCTGCACGAGCGGATAGTCCCGTCGGCCAATGGCCTGGATCAGCAGCCGCCCGACGCCCGGGATGTTGAAGACCTGCTCGGTGATGACGGCGCCGCCCATCAGGACGGCGAAGCTCAGGCCGATGACGGTGACGAGGGGGATCATGGCGTTGCGGAGGGCGTGCTTGATGACGACGGCCGGCTTGTTGAGGCCCTTGGCGCGGGCGGTCCGCACGTAATCCTCGCCGAGGGTCTCCAGCATCATCGAACGGGTCATGCGGGCGAGCAGCGCCCCCTGGGCCAGCCCCAGCGTGACGGCCGGCATGATCAGGTAGCGGATCGTCTCCTGCGGACCCTGATCCAGCCCCTGGTAGCCCGCCAGCGGCAGCCAGCGCAGCGAGACAGCGAAGACGTAGATCAGGTTGAGGCCGAGCCAGAAGGTCGGCATGGAGACGCCGACGATGGCGACGAGCATCACGAGGGTATCGACGGCGCGGCCCCGGCCGAGCGCGGCGATGATCCCCGTTGGCAGGCCGATGAGCAGGGCCACCAACAGGGCCAGCGTCGTCAGCAACAGGGTTGGCTCGGCGCGGTCCATGATGGCGCGGGCCACGGGCTGATTCAGGAACAGGGAGTTCCCGAGATCACCCTGGAAGAGCTTGCCGTACCAGCGCAGCATCTGGACGTAGAACGGATCGTCCAGGCCGAGCCGGCCGCGTAGCTCAGCGATGCGCTCGGGCGTGGCGTCTGGGCCGAGGATCACGCCGGCAGGGTCGCCGGGGGTGAGATACAGCAGGGTGAAGACCGCCGCTGTGACGACGAGCATGACGGGGACGGCAGAGAGGATGCGCCGAATCACATATCGGAACACGGACGCCTACCCAAGGGGGATCCGGGGGAGCGCAGTGTACGGCAGATTGCCCAAACTGCGCCGCCGGGGCAGGAAATTCGGCGACGATGCCGAGGTTGGGGGAGTATACCGCGCCCCCCGCGGCACAGACGCGGTGTCTGTGCCCAGGGGTGCGCGGCGAAGTTCGTGCACGGAGCACAAGCATGAAGTAGCCCTCACCCCCCCAGCCCCCTCCGCTGCGCGGCGCGAACATCGGCCACGCCGACGTCCCTGTGCGCGGGAGAGGGGAGCAAGACGCCGCCTGCATGCGTCTCCCCTCTCCCCTTGGGGGAGAGGGGATGGGGGTGAGGGGTAGTCGACGGCTACTCGATCCAGGCGTTCCAGAAGTACGGGTCGGAGGGATTGATGGTGCCCTTGACCTTGCTGGAGCGCGCGCGGAGCACGAAGTACTCGCCGTACTTGACGCCGGGGACGTCTTCGTAGAAGAGCTTCTGCAACTGCTTGATCTGGTCCATCTGCCTGGCGGTGTCGGTCTCGGCCATGATCTTGGCCGCGAGCTCGTTCTTGGCGGGGAGGGTCCACCAGCCCGGCCAGATGTCGCCCATGAAGGGCTGCAGGACCGGGTGGGCGTACGACTCGTGGGCCGTCACGAAGATGTCGTACTCCTTGGAGTCCGAGCGCCGCTTGACCAGGGTGGCCCAGTCCATCACCTGGAGATCGACCTTGAAGCCGACCGCCTCCAGCTGTTGCTTGAAGACGACGCCAGCGTTGTAGTTGTAGAAGTACTCCTTGGTGGACATCCAACGGATCGGCGTGCCGTCGTAGTTGGCTTCCTTGAGGAGGGCTTTGGCCTTCTCGGCGTCGGCCTTGTTGAAGAGCTCTTTGCCCTCGTCCGTGAACCAGGGAGTCTCGGGGGCGGCGATGCCGGGATCGATGCGATAGAACTCCGGCACGCCGAACGCGGCGGCGGCGATGGGCTCGATCTTGATGGCCGCGAGGACGGCCTGTCGCAGCTTCACGTTGGTGAAGAGGCCTTCCTTCTTGTTCATGTGGGCGACGGCCCAGTAGTACGGCTTGCCGATGTCGGCCTCGACGTTCGGGACGCCCTTGACGCGGGCGTAGCTGTCGGGAGCGAGCGAGTCGCCGTAGTGGTACTCGCCGGTGCCGACGCCGTCCGCGCGGACGGACTCTTCGGGGACGGGGATGTACTGGATCTCGTCGATGTAGGCGACCTTCTTGCCGGCCGGGCCGTCGGCGGGATCCTCACGGGCGACGTACTTGTCGAACCGCTGCATGCGGACCATCCGGTCTGGCAGGTGCTCGACGAACTTGTACGGCCCGGTGCCGATGGGCGCGGTGTTCTTCTCCTTCCCGTACTTCGCGACGTCTTCGGCGGGCATGACGGCCGCCGCGATGCGCGAGAGGAAGACCGGCAGGATGCCCGCGCGCGGCTCCTTGAAGCTCAATTCGACGGTGTACTTGTCGGGGACGGTCATGGTGTCGAGCGAGGAGAAGACCAGCTTGCCAGACGCCTGGATGTCGGCGTAGCGCTTGAGCGAGGCTTCGACGTCGGCGGAGGTCAGCTCCTTGTCGTTGTGGAAGAGCACGCCCTTCCGCAGCGTCATGGTGACCTTCTTGCCGTCGCTGCTCGGCTCGTACTTCTCAAGCAGGTCCATCTTGGGGCCGTTCTTCGAGTCGCGGGTGAACAGCCCCTCGAAGACGTGCCAGCCGAAGTTGGCCGTGACGGTCGCGGTGGTGAAGACGGGGTCGAGGGCCGGCGGCTCGCCGATGACGGCCCACTTGAGGGTGCCACCCTTCTTCGGCTCGCCGGCTGGCTTGGCGGCGGCGGCTGCCGGCTTCGCAGCCTCGGCGGGCTTGGCGGCCTCGGCGGGCTTCGCTTCGGTCTTCGGGGCGGCCGTTGGGGCAGCGGCTGCCGGGGCGGCTGGGGCGGTCGTGGCGGCTGGCGCGGCCGGCTTGGTCTCGGCCGGCTTGCTCTCGGCAGGCTTGGCCGCCGGCGCTTGCTGGCCGCAGGCGGCGGCTAACGGCGCAACGGCGCCCACCGCCATCAGCGCAGTGAGCCCCTTGAGGAGCGAACGGCGCGATGTCACCCGACGCACAGCGTGCGGGGTGGCCTCGCTGAAGCCAGAGGACGACTCCATGACGGACCTCCTTCGTGTCGACCTTCCCAGCGCCGGCAACCGACAGCCGGCCCCGAGATGTGGCGGCGAGTATATCAGCGCGTTTCCGCTGCGTACAGCCCTGAATTGCACAAGATGTACGGGCCAGCTTGCTGCATCGTTTCATCATGCTGAACAACAAGACAGGCCCCCGGAATGATTCCGGGGGCCTGTCGCGGTTCGAGAACGTTTGGTGAGCGCTCCTACGGTCAGCTCAGCCAGGCGTTCCACATGAATGGATCTGGCGGATTGATGGTGCCCTGCAGTTTGGTGGAGCGGGCGCGCAGGCCGAAGTACTCGCCGTACTTGTGGCAGGGGACGTCCTGGTAGACCAGTTCCTGGAGCTTGACGATCAGCTCCTGCTGCTTCTTCGGATCGGTCTCCGTCATGACCCTGGCGGCGACTTCGTTCTTCTCCGGCAGGGCCCACCAGCCCGGCCAGCCTTCGCCGAAGATGTTCTGCAAGATCGGGTGGGTGTAGGAGCTGGTGCCGGTGATGAAGACGTCGTACTCCTTCGGATCGGAGCGGCGCTTGATCAGGGTGGCCCAGTCCATCACCTGGAGATCGACCTTGAAGCCGACGGCCTCAAGCTGCTGCTTGTAGACCACGGCCGCGTTGTAGTTGTAGAAGTACTCTTTCGTGGAGAGCCAGCGGATCGGCGTGCCGTCGTAGCCAGCTTCCTTGATGAGCGCCTTCGCCTTTTCCAGATCGGGCTTGTTCCAGACGTCCTTGCCGACGTCCGAGAACCAGGGCGTCTCCGGCGCGGCCATGCTCGGATCGATGCGGTAGAACTCGGGGATGCCGAAGGCGGCGGCGGCGACTGGCTCGACCGAGACGGCCCACTGGAGCGCCTGGCGCAGCTTGACGTTGGAGAAGACGCCTTCCTTCTTGTTGAAGAAGGCGGCAGCCCAGTAGTACGGCTTGCCGATGTCGGCCTCGACGTTCGGGACGCCCTTGAGGCGGGCGTAGCTGTCGGGGGCCAGCGAATCGCCGTAGTGGTACTCGCCGGTGCCGACGCCGTCCGCGCGGACGGACTCCTCGGGCACGGGGATGAACTGGATCTCGTCGAGGTAGGCGACCTTCTTGCCCGACGGGCCGTCGGCCTTCTCGTCACGGGCGGCGTACTTGTCGAACCGGCCGATCTTCACATGGCGATCCGGCTGGTGCTCGACGAACTTGTACGGGCCGGTGCCGATGAACTCGGTCGCCTTGTCCTTGCCGGCCTTCTGGGCGATCTCGGCGGGCATGATGAGGGCTTCGGGCCGCGAGAGGAAGATCGGGAGGATCGTCGCGCGGGGTTCCTTGAAGCTCATGGTGACGGTGTACTTGTCCGGCGCGTCGATGGACTCCATCACGGCGAAGATGCCCTTGCCGCGCGCCGTGATCTCGCCGTACCGCTTGAGCGAGGCGACGGCATCCGCCGAGGTCATCTCCTTGTCGTTGTGGAAAGGGACGCCCTTCCGCAACGTCATGGTGACCTTCTTGCCGTCGGTGCTGCCCTCATACTTCTCAAGCAGGTCCATCTTGGGCGCCTGGGCCGCGTTCACGGTGAACAGGCCTTCCCAGATGTGCCAGCCGATGTTGGCCGTCACGGTGGCGGTGGTGAACTGCACGTCGAGGGCTGGCGGCTCGCCGATGATGGCCCACTTGAGGGTGCCGCCCTTCTTCGGCTCGCCGGCGGCCGGCTTGGCCGGCGCAGCAGCGGCGGTCGGCTTGGACTCGGCTGGCTTGGCCTCCGTCTTGGGCGCTGCCGTGGGCGCAGCCGCGGCCGGGGCGGCTGGAGCCGTCGTGGCGGCGGGAGCGGCTGGCTTGGTCTCGGCGGGCTTGGCCGGAGCGGCTGGCTGGCCGCAGGCTGCCGCCAATGGGGCCACCGCGCCGACAGCCATCAGCGCCGTCAGTCCCTTCAGCAGCGAGCGGCGGGACGTGACGCGCCGCGCTGCACGCGACGTGTCCGGGAATCCACCACCGGAATCCATATCGCACCTCCTCAGGTGTGGGAAAGGGGGGTGAGGTGGCTGAGCGCCGGCAAGATACATCCGGCACCCCAGCCTGGCCTGCCGGCCAGTATATCGAGAACGTCGGGACGATGCGTCGTCGGGTGTGCTCAGGATCGGGCAGTTGTCAGGAAGCATGCTCGCCGGCATGGCGGCGTAACCTGCTTGCCAGGACCGGAGGACGATCAGTCGGCTGCGGTGGGTGCTGACGGAGTGGCCGGCATCCGGATGGTGACGCGCGCGCCCTGGCCGGGGCCACTCTCGACGGTCAGGGAGCCGCCGAGGACGGTGACCAGGGTGCTGTGCAGCAGCAGCCCCTGGCCGCTGCCGGCCGTGGCGGCGAGATTGGGTGCGGCGAGGGGCGGACCATCCGGCGCGACGCCGACGCCGTCATCCTGGATCCGGATCAGGAGGTCTGGCGGCGCATGCTGGACGGCGATCCAGACGTGCAGCGGTCGGGCGACCGCTCCGGCGCGTCCGTGGCGGACGGCGTTCCGGATCGCCTCGCGGACGGCCCCGAACACGACCTCGGCGGTGAGCGGGGGCAGGGTGGCGAGGGCGGCCTCGCCGGCGGGGTCAAGCTGCCACTCGACGCCGTCGAGCGCCGCGCCGTGGTCGGCGACCAGTCGGCGCAGCGCTCCGAGCAGGCCGCCTCGCGTCGCATCAAGGGCGAGGACCGGCGGCAGCTCGGCCAGGAGCGCGGCGATGCGCCGGTGGGCGTCCACCAGGAGGGCGGCCGGGGACTCGACGGCGTCTGGCGTTGGTGCGCTGGCCGGCTGGGCGCTCAGCGTCAGCAGGGCGGTGTGCAGCAGTGGCAGCACGTCGTCGTGGAGGGCGCGGCGGACGCGGACGTCCTGGAGATAGTCGTCGGCGAGGCGGGTGCGCTGCACGAGGAGCAGGCGGCGGGCAAGCTCGCGGGCGGCGCGAGCGTCTAGCAGTCGCTCGCCGGCCGCGCGGGCGATCTCCAGCTCTTCCTGGGTGTAGAGGCTGCCGTCTTGCTTCTCGCCGAGCAGGAGCAGGCCGACAAGGCCGCGCTCGCTCCAGAGGGCGACGGCCCAGGCTGCGCCGTTGTGCTGGGCTGGATCGATCGGCAGGCAGAGCGGCCGGCCGACGGCGATCTGGGCAGCCAGCTTCGCGAGCAGGCGTGCGTCTGGAGGGGGTGCGGATGGTGGGGCGCTGATCGGGCCGCCGGCCAGCTCGGCCTGGGGGCCAAGCGGGACGAGGTAGCCGACGCGCGCGCCGAGGAGATCGTTGCAGAGGGCGACGAATGGATCGGGGCGCGCGGCCTCTCGCGCCGCCCGTTCTCTCATCCCAGCTCTCTCGTTCGTCGCCGGCGGAGACCTCACCTCTGCCTGCTCCCAGGGGGAGCGGGGGCCGGATGCGGGGGCCACGAGGTCTGCGAGCAGGTGCTCGCTGGCGACGAACGGCCGGAGCTGCTCCAGGCTGCGCTCACGTTCCACGAACGACCGCCAGCTCAGGAGGGCGTAGAACACGGCCACGACCACGAGCGCCAGGGTGAGCCGGTACGACTGGTCGAGCGGCAGGCCGAGGCTGACCGCCATCACGCCGCCGAAGCCGCCCGCCAGGATCAGGGCGCTGCGCCAGTAGCGAGCCAGTCCACGCCGGGGCAGCACCTTGCCGGTGAACACTTCGTAGGAGACGATGGCCTGTCCCATGAGCGCGACGTGCGCGGCCAGCAGCAGCCCGCCGAGGAGGTCCACCAGCAGCGGGGTGAGCAGGGGGACGCCGGCCACGCCGATCCCCACGACCACGCTCAGGGCGAACGCCACCAGCGAGGTCATGGTGAGCCAGGGGCGCGCGCGGCGGGCGGCAAGCTCGCCCATGAAACGGTCTCGGCTGAGGGGGCGGTAGAGCGCGCGCAAGCCGTACAGGATGCAGAGTCCGCTGAACGTCAGGTAGGCGGCCAGGGCGATATACCCATCGCCGGGCGCGGACGGGACGGACAGCCCGCCGATGGGCAGGGCGGTGGCAAGGCTGGCGTCCGCCGGCCGCGCGGTCACCAGTTGCAGGAGGGTCCAGAGGCCGAGCAGGGACAGACCAGCGACGCTGAGGCGGTCGCGATCTCGGTGGAGGCGGCCAGCGTACCAGGAGAGCACGACCGACCAGAGGTAGGCCGCCCCCGCGAACGGCAGCCAGCTCAGACGCCACCAGAGGTCTGGCGGTACAGCGGCGACGGGGTCTGCCAGGAGGGATTCGCCGGGAAGCGTGGCCTGGGCGGCGGCGCGGAGGATGGAGCAGACGCCGCCGAGCAGGAGGCCGCCGCCGGCCAGCCAGGCGCCGGGCGGGCGGCGCTCGGCGTTGAGGAGGACGGTCAGGCCGAGCCAGAGGAGCACCAGGACGTTGAAGAACGCCAGGGCGCGGGCGGCCCAGCTGAGGCCGGCCAGCAGCGGATCTGCCTGCGGGATGCCGGAAAGCATGGGGAGATGGTAGCGGTCAGCTACTCACGAGGTTGCCACTCGCCACGCTCGTCCAGCGCGTAGGTCTGGCCGGCGTCGTCCCAGCGCAGCAGCCGGCCAGCCTGCATGATGATGATGGCGCGGGCGCGGGCGATCTTCTCGTCGGTGGTGCTCTCGGCGAGGCCCCAGGCGGCGTAGATCTGGCCGTTGGTGCGGCTGATGGTGCGCTTGTCGCGGAAGCCGAGGCGCGCGGCGATCTGCTCGTTGCTGAGGCCCTGCGCCAGCAGCCGGGCGACCGTCTGCTCGTTTGGCTCCAGCAACGCGAGGGGGTCGCCGGCATCTTTGCGCTGGACCTCTTCGACGCGGGTCGCGATCTCGGGGTCCACGAAGCCGAGGCCGGCGACGGCGTCGTGCAGCAGGGGCAGGAGCATCTCGGGCAGCAGGTAGTTGGACTTGCGGATGTAGGCGTAGTGGGTGAGGATGCCCGCCCGCCGGAACGCCCGGAAGTAGGCGTCGTCATCCTGGATCGAGTAGAAGATGACGGGCAGGCGCGGCAGCTCGCGGCGCAGGGCCATGGCGGCGGCGATGCCGTCGGTCGGGCCGGCCAACTGCACGTCCATCAGCACGGCGTCTGGGCGGGTCTCCAGCCCGAGATCGAGGGCGTCCTCGCCGCTGGCAGTCTGGCCGACGACGGTGATGGCGCCCGTGGCCGCGAGGCCGGCTGCCAGGGCTGGCCGCAGGCGGGCGTTGTCCTCGACGAGCAGCAGCCTCAGCACCGTGCTTCTCCCACCTTTGCCCAATGATGCATGACAGCTTGGGCTGCTCTCTTCCCCCGAAACCTGACACCCAGAACCCATCACTCTCGAACAGGATACGCCGTCAAGCACTCAGGTGCGTGGAGATCGGCCCTCAGAACGTCGAGGCAGGAGGATGCGCCTGCGTAGGCTGGGATGAGGGAGGCCGGCAGGGCAAGACACTCAGCCGCCCCCAGATCTCGCCAGGAGCGTAACCGGGTGCGCGTGAAGATGATCCTACCCGCGCTGACCGAGGCCAGGAGCCCGTTCTTCCGGCCGATCAAGTACTCGCTGTTCCCGCCGCTGGGGCTGGCGCAGCTTGCGGCGTACTTTGGCCCAGACGACGAGATCAGGTTGCAGGATGAGCACGTCGAGACGCTCGACCTGGACGACTCGCCAGACCTTGTGGTGATCCAGGTGTACATCACCTCGGCGTACCGCTCGTATCAACTGGCGGATCACTACCGGGCGCGCGGGGCGTACGTCTGCCTGGGAGGGTTGCACGTCACGTCGCTGCCCGACGAGGCGGCCGCTCACGCCGACACGATCTTCCTCGGCCCGGGCGAGGACACCTGGCCGCAGTTCCTGGCCGACTATCGGGCAGGGCGGCCGGGGCCACGGTACCAGTCTACGGTGCGGACGCTGATCGGCGCGCCGCCGTTTCGCCGCGACCTGATCAAGCGACATCTCTATCTGGTGCCGAACTCGATTGTGGTCTCCAGAGGGTGCCCGCACGCCTGCGACTTCTGCTACAAGGAGGCCTTCTTCGAGGGGGGCACGTCGTTCTACACGCTGGCCGTGGACGACGCCCTGGCGGAGATCGACCGGCTGCCGGGCAAGCACCTGTACTTCCTGGACGATCATCTCTTCGGCCATCCTCGGTTTGCAGCCGCCCTGTTCGAGGGCATGAAGGGGATGGGCAGGCTGTGGCAGGCGGCCGGGACCGTCAAGTCGGTGTTGCAGCCAGACCTGCTGGAGAAGGCTGTCGCGTGTGGGCTGCGGAGCCTGTTCGTCGGGTTTGAGACGCTCAGCCCGGCCAACCTCCAGGAGCACCATAAGTATCAGAACCTGGATCGCGACTACTCGGCGGCGATCCGGCGGCTGCACGACCTGGGGGTGATGGTCAACGGCAGCTTCGTGTTCGGGATGGACGGCGACGACCCGTCGGTGTTCGAGCGGACGGTTGACTGGGCCATCGGGCAGGGCATCGAGACGGCGACCTTCCACATCCTGACGCCGTACCCCGGCACGGGCCTGCACAGGCGGATGCAGGCCGAGGGACGGATCACCTCCGAGAACTGGGACCGGTACGACACGCGCCACGTGGTGTACCGGCCGGCCCGCCTGACGCCTGAGGAGCTGGAGGCGGGGTACTGGCGGGCCTACCGCGACTTCTACCGTTGGGGCTCGATCTTCCGGGGGGCGGCCACGAAGGATCGCTGGCTGGACCGGGCGCGGCACGTAGCGTACGCGGGCGGCTGGAAGAAGTTGGAGCCGATGTGGGACGCGATCATCCGCGCGAAACGGGCGACAGGGATGCTGCCAGTGCTGGAATCGGTGCTGAGCGGGTTCGGGCAGTACCGGGCGGGCCGCGAGACGCCGGTGCATTTCCCCTCACCCCCGACCCCTCTCCCTCAAGGGGAGAGGGGAGTTGCGACAGGGACGCCGCCTCCGACCCCTCTCCCTCAAGGAGAGAGGGGAGTTGCGACAGGGATGCCGCCTGGGCCGCCGCCAGGGACGCCGCCCCCGACCCCTCTCCCTCAGGGGGAGAGGGGGGTTGCGACCGTCCGTTCCGTGCCTCCCGCGCGCAGGTCAGGTGGCCCGACCGGGTTGGGGAGTGAGGGGGCCTCTGAACATCTGCCACTGGAACTGACGGTTGCTGCTGCGCCGGCTGGCGAGGGCCGGCCGACGTTCGTGCCGCTGGCGCTGGCGATCGACCTGGGGATGACGGACCCGGTCGGGACGATCAAAACGCGGAGCGTGCTGCTGGGGACGTCAGGCATGGTGCAGCCGCGCATCTCGCCGACAGCGCCGGCGCGTGCTGCCAGCAAGCCGGTGGCCGGGCGCGGAAGGCGGCTGATTCGCGGCCCGTGGACGGCCCCGACGATCCCGCCGATGGACGCGCCGGCGGCTCGAAAGCCAGCGGCCCGAGGGTCTGCGACGCCACCGCCGCCGGGGCGCCCGAAGCTGACGCTGCTGCCGGGTCTGCCGGACTGAGCGACGGTGTGGCTCGTGCGATCTGCGATTGTCCTGATGGTCGGAGCGCTCAGCTTGACAGCCGGCCGGCCGTCAGCCACAGTGTCCCGCGCCGGCCGGGGTGACGGCCAGCGGGAGGGGACCGATGCAGACGATCTCGCGGGACGGCGTGCGGCTGGCGTACACGGAGCAGGGGCAGGGCCACCCGCCGCTGGTGTTCGTGCATGGGTGGTCGTGCGATCACCGCTACTTCGCGCGGCAGGTCGAGGCGTTCAGTCCGCGGCATCGGACGGTGTCCGTAGACCTGCGTGGGCACGGGGTCAGCGATGCGCCGCACCAGGACTACACGATGGCCGGCTTCGCGGATGACGTGGTCTGGCTGTGCGGGCAACTGCGCGTCGAGAAGCCGATCATCGTCGGGCACAGTATGGGCGCGGTGGTGGCGCTGGAGATCGCCGCGCACTACCCGGACGTGCCGGCCGGCATCATCATGGTGGACGGCGGCACGCGGACCATCGCCACGCCGGCCGGCACCGATCCGACAGCCGCCCTGGCCCAGGTGATGCGCGACGACCCCGATCCCGCGCCGATCCGCGAGGCCATCGACGGCATGTTCCTCCCCGCGAGCGACCTGGAGCTGCGGGCCTGGATCACCGAGGCGATGCTCTCCCGACCGCGACACGTCATGGCCTCAGCCTGGGAGCAGCTGCGGCTGGTCAACGGGGTCGAGTCCGCGAAAGCGTGCAAGGTGCCGGTCATGCACATCCAGGCGGCGAAGCCGAAGCCGGAGCTCGCGCGGTTCCAGGAGCTGTGCCCGCAGGCGATGCTCGGGCAGACGGTCGGCGCGGGTCACTTCAACATGCTGGAAGTGCCGGAGCAGGTCAACGCGATGATCGCGCGGTTCCTGGCGCTGCTGCCGAAGGCAGAACGGCGCCGTTGATACATAACCGCCTGGAGCCAGAAGCGTTCTCGGTGAAACTCTGCGACTCGCAATTGTCATCCTTCGCTGCGCTCAGGATGACATGGAAACTTGCAATGATGCACTGAAACCGCATCGCCCATTTGCCAGTTCCTTTCCACGATCCACGATCCACGATCCACGATCCACGATCCACGATCCACGATCCACGATCCACGATCCACGATCCACGATCCACGACCCACGACCCACGACCCAGCCCCATGGCGGGCCGTGGTGTGGCCGCCGATCCCACCCGCGAGTAGCCTGAGATAGAGAACATACGTTCTATATCTTGATGGTCGAGCGCGCATTCTGCCCCCTTCTCGGCAGCTGAGCTGCGCGCCGACCGGTCTGCGGGGTGGGTGGCGTGGTGATCCAGCTCCAGGCGGGGGTGACCCCGGCCGGCGATGCGGTGGACCGGCTGCGGTCGGTGGCCGGCGCGCGGCTGCGGCGATATCGCCAGTATCAGGAGTTCTACGAGGGCCGGCACTTCGAGCGGGCGCGCAACGGCCGCTCGAATCTGGTGCTCAACTACGCGCGCGTGGTGGTGGACAAGGGGATCGCGTACCTGCTCGGGCGGGGCGTCGGGTTCTCGGTGCTGCCGGCCCACGAGGCGAGCGCGCGCGAGCGGCGGCGGGCCGAGGCGGCCGAGCAGCTGCTGTACGACGTCGGCTGGCAGAACGACGTCGAGGGCGTCGATCTCCAGGTGGCGCAGAATGCGGCGGTCCTGGGCGATGGCGTCTACAAGGTCGTCTGGGAGCCGGCGACGGAGCGTGTCCGCATCCTGAGCGTGGACCCTCGGACGTTCTTCGCGACGTGGGCCGGCGACGATCCGGCCACGCTGCGGCGCGTCGAGGTGGCGTACAGCCTGGCTGCGGAAGACCTTGCGCTTGGCGGGTACGGCCTGACGGCGAGCGAGGCCGAGGGGCTGTGCGGCTCCGATGGCGTGGCCGAGGTGGTGGAGCGCTGGACGCCGGCCGAGCTGCAGGTGACGGTCGGCCGGACCGTCACGCGGCAGGGGCCGAACCCGTACGGCGCGATCCCGTTCGTGCATGTGCCGAACCTGCCGCTGGCGAACGAGTCGTGGGGCCAGTCCGACCTGGTGGACGTCATCCCGATCAACCGGGAGATCGATGAGCGGGTCTCGGACCAGGCGGATGTGATCCGCTTCCATGCTGACCCGCCCATCGTCTTTCGCGGGGTGACGGATCACGCGGATCTGGCGGTCGGGCCGGGGACGGTCTGGGACATCCCGTCCGACGCCGACGTCAAGCTGCTGGAGTGGCAGGGGCAGGCCGTCGCCGTTGGCGAGCACATCGAGCGGCTGTACCGGACGCTCTACGAGGTGACGGAGACGCCGCGAGCCGCCTTCGGGGACAGCGGTCGGCTGCTCTCCGGGGTGGCGCTGGAGACGGAGCTGCGGCCCATCGTGCAGCGGACGCTGCGGAAGCGGGCGTGGTGGACGCGGGCGCTTCGGCAGCGCACGCGGCTGGTGCTGCGGCTGGCGCGACAGTTCGGGGTGGGCCGGCTGGGCGTGTCCGCGCCGGCGAGCGTGCCCGTGAGCGGGCGGCTGGATGGCCCGCAGCGGGGCGCGGACGACGACCGCGTGCGGGTACTCTGGCCGCCGATGCTCCCGAAGGACGACGTGGCCGAGGTGCAGAACCAGGTCCGGCTGGTGGCAGCCGGGCTACGCAGCCACCGCACGGCGATGGACGACCTGGGGACGGAGAGCCCTGAGGAAGAGCTGGCGCGTGTCCAGGCCGACCGCGCAGCCCTGGGCGAACGATCCGACCTCAGCCCCCGACCTTCTCTCCGGCGCGGAGAGGGGGCGAGAGGAGACGCGCCATGACGACCCGCGCGGACATCCGCACGAGGGTACGCGATGAGCTGAACGACACCGGCGCGACGAAGCTGTGGTCGGACGGGCTGCTCGATCGGTGGATCGGGGAGGGGATTCGCGAGTGGTCGCGGGTGGCTCCGCGTGACCGTACCTGGCAGACCATCTCGGCGGCGAACGATCCGACCTACCTCCTGCCGAACGACGTGCTGGAGATCGTGCGGGTAGAGCATCCGGCCGGCCTGTTCCGCGCGCGGGGCGGCCTGCGCGACGGCGACATCTCACCGTCGGCGGACCTGGGGATGCTGGGTGGGTGGACGGGCCTGAAGCCGGCCCAACTGACCTGGGAGCAGTGGGCCGGCGATCTGGTGCTGATCCCGGCCCCTGGCGCGACCGGAGAGACCATCGAGGTCCGCTACAAGGGCGCGTACACCGTGCCAGCCGACGACGTGTCGGCGCTCGATCTGCTGGCTGAAGACGAGGATGCCCTGGTGTCCTACGTTTGCGCGCGGGCGCTCGGGTGGGTGGCGACCGACGAGGCGAAGCGGCAGCGCTTCGAGCGGCAGCGGGGCGCGGATCCGGTCAGCGCGCGGCTGCACTACCAGGGGGCGTTCGAGCAGCGGGCGCGGCGACGGCGTGGCGGGGTCAGGCCGCGCCGGCTGGTGGCCCGCGAGTGATGTGCCCGGGCGTGGGTCTTGGGTCGTGGATCGTGGGTCATGGGGGGCGAGACTTGGGTGTTCGGCTGTGGGGCGCGGGTGACGGGGACGAGAACGAGGTGATTGAGGCGCGTGACGCCCCTCGGCCTGCCAGCCGTGAGGAAGAGGTGTGTGATGGAGACGAGTGCGAGCCAGACGCTGTCGCCCGCTGAGCACCGAGAACTGCTTGCTGATGGCTGACCACTGACAACTGAGAACTGGAGGACACATGGAGATCGACGAGGCGTTGGCGCGGATTGCCGAGCTGGAAGGCCAGCTCTCCACACTGACGGTCGAGCGGGACGGGGCGGCCGGGCAACTGGCCGAGACGACAGGTCGGCTGGCGGACCTGACGGCGCAGTTGGGCGAGGCGACCTCGGCGCGGGACGCCCTGGCCGGGGAGTTGACGACGGCCCAGGCGGCCGGGCTGGCCGCGCTGCGACGGGCGCTGCTGGCCGAGCAGGCCGGGCAGATCGTCCCGGAGCTGGTGAGCGGGGAGACTGAGGAAGCGCTGCTGGCGAGCGTGGACGTGGCGAAAGGGGCGTACACGCGAGCGCTGGAGACGGCGCGGGCGGCGTTGGCGCGGCAGTCGGTGCCGGCCGGCGCGCCGTCTGCGCGCACAACGCCGGTGGCGGGACTGTCGCCGCTGGCGCTGATCGAGACGGGCCTGAGGAAGTAGGGCGTGGGTTGTGGGGCGTGGGTCGTGGGAGGAGTTCGGTGGAAACGTGCGACTCACAGTTGTCGTCCTGAGCGCAGCGAAGGACCTCACCCGCTGACGCGAACGTTGACGGTCAGCGAGTGGTGACGCGAGCGTTGACGGTCAGCGAGTGGTGACGCGAACGTTGACGGTCAGCGAGTGGTGACGCGAACGTTGACGGTCTGCGGGTGGTGACGCGAACGTTGACGGTCTGCGGGTGAGGTCCTTCGCTGCGCTCAGGACGACAACTGTGAGTCGCACGTTTCCACCGAACTCCTCCCACGATCCACGACCCACGCCCCGCGACCCACAACGAAGGAGGGACCATCGTGCCACTGTTGCTGGCTGAGAGCGCTAAGCTCTCCACTGATATGGTGCAGCGCGGAGTGATCGAGACGATCCTCGAAGAGAGCCCGATGCTGCGGGTGATGCCGTTCCTGGAGGTGGAGGGGAACAGCTTCAAGTTCACGCAGGAGAACACGCTCGGCGGGGCGTCGTTCTACCCGGTCAACGGGGTCTGGTCGGAGGCGGCGGCCACGTTCACGCAGAAGACGGTGAACCTGGCGATCCTCGGCGGCGATGCCGACGTGGACAATTTCGTGCAGCGGGCGCGCTCGAACGTCAACGACCAGCGCGCCATCCAGACGATGCTCAAGGCGAAGGACGTGGCCCGCAAGTGGGAGCAGACGGTCATCTCGGGCGATGCCACGGCCGACCCGAACGCCTTCGACGGCTTGAAGGTCTTGTACCCGAGCACCGGTTCGAGCGGGCAGGTGCTGACGCCGGCCGCTGCCGGCGGATCCTTGACGCTGGCGCTGCTCGACCAACTGATCGATCTCGTCAAGGGCGGCAAGCCGGACGTGCTGCTGATGAGCAAGCGGACGCGCCGTAAGCTGAAGGGCCTGCTCTCGGCCTCGACGCACTACGTGGAGACGGGCGAGTCGAGCTTCGGGCGGCAGGTGTTGCTGTACGACGGCATCCCGGTGCTCGTCTCGGACTTCATCTCCGACGCGGAGGCAGCTGACAACGGCTCGGGCAGCACCTTCTCCTCGATCTACGCGATCCACTTCAGCCCGGCTGATGGACTGGTGGGACTGACGAACGGCGGCGTCGAGGCGATTGACGTGGGGCCGCTGGAGACGAAGGACGCGAGCCGGGTGCGGATTCGCTGGTACGTGGGGATGGCGGTCCTGCGGGACTCGGCCATCGCCCGGATGAACGGCGTCAGCGCCAGTTGACGCTGCCGCGTCGGTCGTGGGTCGTAGATCGTGGGTGGTGGGGATCTCCCTCGGCTCCTCCCTACCATCCACGATCCATGGCCCACGACCGCCCGACGAAGGAGGGCACACCATGCCAGTGGCGGAGTTTGGCGGGACGGTCTACACGAGCGGGTTCAGCTTCACGGCCACGGTTGACCCGGCGAACCACACGGCGGTGGCGAGCGTGGACACGGACGTGACGAGCACGCTGGTCAAGAGCGGGGACGTGGTGCTGGCGACGCCGCCGGCCACGCTGGAGGCGGGCATCGCGGTGCAGGGCTGCCACACGGTGGCGAACGGCTCGTTCAAGCTGCGGACGACGAACGCCTCGGCGGGCGCGATCAACCCGGCCTCGGCAACCTGGACGTTCGTGGTGCTGCGGCGGTAGGCTCGGCCAGCAGCTAGCCAGGATGATGAAGAGGCGGCCCCTTGCATCGAAGGGGCCGCCTCTTCATGTGCCAATGCCGCGACGTACTCACTCGGACGCGCCGTGTTCAGTGCGGGCCGGAGTGCCTTCTGCTTACGAGCGGCCCGTCAGCTCGAAGATGTAGAGCCCTCCCGCGTAGCGGTCGCTGACGTAGATCAGCCCGTCCTGGTCCACGATCAGGTCGTTGAACTGGATGCTCGTGCGTCCGGGCGGCGCTTCGGGCACGAAGTAGGCGATCTCGCGCGGGGCGGCCGGGTCCGTCACGTCGTGGACGCGCAGCCCGCCGTTGAAGTAGGTCAGGTAGATCGTGTTCGGATCGCTCAGCGTGCCCGGGCGCATCTCGTGGATGTTGTGCGGCCCGAACCGCCCGCCCCGCGAGCAGAAGTCGGCCTCGTCCGGCACCGAGAACAGGCTGAGCACCTTCGGGGCGCGGTCGTCGGCGATGTCCACCACCCGGACCTGCTTTGGGACGCCCTGGCAGTCGTTGTGGACGCACTCGTCCGTCACCACCAGGATGTCGCGGCCCGGGAGCGGGCACGCCGTGTGCGTCGCGCCGCTCACGTCGGCCCCGAAGTCGAGGTGGCTCACCAGCGTCGGGCGCGTCACATCCGAGATGTCGAGGATCACCAGCCCCTGGTCCCACCAGCCGCAGTAGGCACGATTCCCCCGCACGATGGCATGGTGCAGCTTCGACGAGCGGCCCGGGGGCAGGTTCAACTGCTCGCCGCCGGCCGCGTGCATGCCCGGCATCCACCACCGCCCGACCTCGCGCGGCTGTGTCGGATCGGACAGATCGACGACGATCAGGAACTGGTCCGTCCAACCCTCGTCGCTGCCGGCGAGGTACGCGTACGGCGGCTCCCAGTAGGTCATCCGATGGACGCCCTTGCCCGTCATCGGCAGGAACCCGATCTCGCGCGGCCCGGTCACCGTCGAGACGTCGAAGACTTTGAGCCCGACGGGGGCGTCGCCCTTGCCCATCCGCTCGTAGTTGATGAGCAGGATGTCGTCCACGATCTGGACCTTGTGCGAATGGACGCCCGGCGGGACCATCAACTGCTTCACGAGGCGCGGCTGCGACGGATCGCGGACGTCGACGATGGAGGTGCCGATGCCGTTCTCGCCCATGTGCGCGAAGAAGGCGTGCCCATCCTTCAGGTTGATGTGCATGCCATCGCCGCGCCCGTCCATCGGACAGTGGCCGACGAGCCGCAGATTGCGCGCCTGTGGCTCGCCGTGCGCGTCGAGCGCCGCGCCCCGGGTGTCCGCCGATGCTGCCATGCCGTGCCTCCTTGCAAACCGTGCCGACCGTGCAGCGCACCTCGGATCGGGGGCGCGCCGCGCAGACGGCGTCCACCATGACCCGCACCCCAGTGTAGTGCGTCGGTCCATCGGCCCCAGGGCGATTGCCTGTTCATTGGTGTCCCCGAAGCATCATGGAACGGGCGGTCGGGGGTTGAAACCCCCGCCTACACGCATTCAGTCGCTGCGCGACGGCCGTCGGGAACGGCAGGCACTGGTGCGACTGGAGCGTCGCGCAGCGACTGAATGACTGTAGGCGGGGCTTTCAAGCCCCGACGAGGCGGCACGACGACATCAACATGCAATCGCCCTGCCATCGGCCCGTCGGCTCGTGCATGCAGCGCAGACGAGCCGATAGCATGGACGTGGCGCCGGTCGCCCTGCCTGCATGCGCGCCCGGATCGGCCAGCGTGGGTCAGCCAGCGTGGGCCACCTCGCGATCCCCAGCGGAGAGGATCCTCGACCATGCGTGTCGGCACCTACTACTTTGTCCAGGCGACGCCAGACCGGCCAGCGGACGCGATCCTGACCGAGGAAGTCGATCAGATGGTGCTCTCGGAGCAGCTTGGGTTTGACTCGATCTGGCTCACCGAGCACCACTACTCGGACTACGGCCTGTCGTCGGCTCCGAGCGTCCTGCTCTCGTCCGTCGCCGCGCGTACCGAGCGGATCACCCTCGGCATGGCCGTCTACGTGCTGCCGTTCCACCATCCGCTGCGGCTGGCCGAGGAGACGGCCACCCTGGACATCCTGAGCGGCGGCCGGCTGGTGGTCGGGCTGGGGCGCGGCAACCGCCCCATCGAGTTTCTCGGGCACGGCGTCCCGCAGGACGAGAGCCGTACGCGGATGGAAGAGGGCGTCGAGGTGTTGCTGCGCGCCTGGACCGAGGAGCGCGTCAGCTTCCAGGGGCGGCACTGGCAGATCGACGGCATCCCCGTCTACCCGAAGCCGCGCACCCGCCCCCATCCGCCGCTGGCATTCGCCGTGACCAGCACTGAGAGCCTGGCCTGGGCCGGCCAGCACGGCTACGCCATCATGAGCTCGGGCCTGTTCACGCCGATCGACCCGGTGCTTCGCCAGCGCGAGACGTACGTGACGGCGCTCCGCCAGGGCGGCCAGACCGAGGCCCAGATCGCCAGCCTGCTCGCGCGGTGGATCGTCACCAAGCACGTCTACGTCGCGCCGACCGACGAGCAGGCCCGTGCCGAGGCCGAGGCTGCCGAGCGCTGGTACCTGGATGCCTACGCTCGCTCGATCAGCCCCGACGGGCTGCGTGGCCTGAGCGAGCCGGTCCGGGCGGCGGCGGCAGCCTCGGCGGAACGCGTCTCGGCGCTGCGGTGGGAGGATCTGGTAGACACCTGCCTGCTGGTCGGCTCGCCGGAGACGGTCCGGCGCAAGGCGCTGGAGCTGCGCGCGGCCGGCGTGGGCGAGCTGGTCTGCTGGATGAACTTCGGCGGGATCTCGGCTGAGGGCGCGCGCCGCTCGATGCGCCTGTTCGCCGACGAGGTGATGCCAGCCTTGCGGGAGCCGGCGCTGCCGGGCGGCGGGCGCGGCTGACCCGCCCGGCCTGGGGCACAGATTTGGGTATACAGCACAGCCCCCTGGGAGCGCCTGCCTGTCAGGCCACCACCGGCAGCTTCCCGAACGTCCCGCCCAGGATCGCGTCGGGCGCGACGCTCAGCCAGTCCTGGAGCACCGAGCTGTAGACGGTGCGGAAGTCGGTGGTGTGCTTCAGGTCGAAGCGGTCCAGGTCCGAGAGGCTCGGGTAGCGGCCGTGCAGCCCGCCCTTGACCCCGCCGCCGACCATGAACAGCGGCTCGGCGGTGCCGTGGTCGGTGCCGTTGCTGGCGTTCTCGTTGACCCGCCGCCCGAACTCCGAGAACGTCATCAGCAGCACGTCGTCCTGGCGCTGGAGCCGCTCGACGTCCTGCATGAACGCCTCAATCGAACCGTCAAGCTCGGTCAGGAGCCGCTGCTGCGTGGCGCTCTGGTTGGCGTGAGTGTCGAAGCCGCCCAGCGTGGCGAAGAAGACCCGCGTGCCGACGTCCCCCGCGATGACCTGGGCAATCGTCTTGAGGCTCTCGCCGATGGGGCTCTGCGGGTAGTCCACACTGGTCTGGTAGCCCTGCGCCACCTGCCCGAGCGTGTCGGCGTCGTCCAGGGCGATCTGGGTCGCCTGCCGCAGAAACTCCTCCTCCGGCCGGCCCCGTGACTGGCCGATCGCGCGCCGCAGGGCCTCGACCTCGTAGGACCGCGCGGCCGGGTTGGCGCGCGGCCCGCCGAACTGGAACGCCGCGAGGTTCGAGATGGCCGGGACCAGCGTCAGCTCGGTCCAGAACGACTTCTGGACCGTCGTGCCGACGGAGATGCCCTCCAGGTGCTTGTCGGTGCCGCAGCCGCACGTCTGGAGGTAGCGTCCGAGCCAGCCGGTCGGCTCGATGCGGTCTGGGACGGCCGTCTGCCAGATGTCCATCGCGCGGAAGTGGGACCGGTTCGGGTTCGGGTAGCCGACGCCCTGCACCACGGCGACCTGGCCCCGGTCGTAGCGCGCCTTCAGGTTCTTGAGCGCCGGGCTCAGCCCAACGCGGTCGTCCAGCTTCAAGACCTGCTCGCGGGGGACCGCGATGGAGGGGCGGCCCTGGTAGTAGAGCGGATCGCCGTACGGGACCAGCGTGTTGATGCCGTCGTTGCCGCCGGCCAGCAGCACGACGACCAGGATCTTGCGGGAGGGATCTCCGGCACGCGTAGCTGCCTGGGCGACCGAGACGCCCCCGTCAAGGAAGCGCGCCGTCTCCGCCAGGAAGGACGGCACGACGAGGCCAGCCGTCACCAGCCCGACCCCGTGCTTCAAGAACTCGCGTCGCTCCACGATCATGGCGTGTGTCCTCCGAAATGCCCCTCACCCCCCGCCGCGCAGCGGGCCGGGGGGTGAGGGGGTGAAACTCCATGTGGCCGTGCACCAGCATCAATTGAGCTGATACGCCGGCAGCGTCAGCGCGACCCGGAACAGCCCCTTGAGCTGCTCCGGTCGGCGGGCCTGGTCGGCGTAGGCCAGGAGGGCGTCGCGCTCGTCGGGGGCGGCCTCGCCGTCCAGCAGCAAGTCGAGCACGCGCTGGACGCGGTCGGCCGGGCTGGTCGCGTTGCCGAACAGGGTCGGGACGGGCTGGCCGCCGAGGTTCGGGTTGCCGAGACCGGTGGCCAGCGTGCCGAGGACGTTGAAGCGCCCCAGCAGCGTGCTGGCGTTGATCCAGCTGCGGTGCCCGAACCAGCCGGCCACGTTCGGCGGGTTGAACAGCTCCTGGCCGAGCAGGCGCATCGTCTGGACGGCCTGAGGCGGCACGCTCTCCGCGCCGAGCGCTCGCAGCGCGCCCACCACCAGCTCGGTCGGGCTCTTGATGAGGGCGCGGTACGCCCGCTCCGAGACAAACTCCGGCGAGCGGAAGATCGCTTCGACCACGGCCTCGATCGAGCCGCTCGACTGCCTGTAGACGGCGGCCAGCCGGTCGATGACCTCCGGCTCGGGAGATGGATACGCGAAGAACCGGAACAGCTTCGTGGAAATGAAGCGGGCCGTCTGCGGGTGGGCGGCCAGTATGTCGCTGACAGCGTCGCCGTCGAAGGGGCCGGTCTGCCCGAGGATCGTCTTGACGCCAGCATCGTGCTGGTTGGGGAGGAACTGGAAGCGACCATCAGGCGTGGCCGACCAGCCGGTGAACGCCCGCGCGATCTCGTCCACGTCATCTTCGGTGTAGTTGCCGATGCCCAGCGTGAACAGCTCCAGCAGCTCGCGGGCGTAGTTCTCGTTCGGGGCGCCCTTGCGGTTGGTTTGCAGATCGAGCCAGCGGATCATCGCGCCGTCGCGCGAGATCGCCCGGAGCAGGGGGCCATACTGCCCCAGCGCGTGCGTCCGCAGCAGGTGGTTCTGGGCCTGCATCGCGTTCGGATCTTTGACCTTCTGGATGCCCGAGGTCAGCAGCCCGTGCCAGAACAGCGTCATCTTCTCCTGGAGCGGGCGGCTGGTGTGCAGCATCTTGCTGAGCCACCAGACCTGCAGCCCGACCTCCTCGGCCAGGACGCGGTCCGGGGTCTCCGGGATCGACTCGTAGTCCACCAGCCGTCTCACCGCGCCGTCGAAGCCGAGGGCGGTGTACTCGGTCAGGTCGCGCTCGCTCGGGCCGAAGCCGGCTCGGCGCAGGAGATGGGCGATGCGTGCGCGCTCACTGTCCAGTGCCATGGCTCCCCCCGTGTGTCTGGCTGGTGATCGGTTGGCTGGTCGTTGGTTGCCCGTTTGCGCCGAGGCCCGGCGTTGGGGAGGCGACTGGAGCCGGCCGATTTCGCTGGCCGCTCCCGCTCTGCCCGCCGGACTTCTTCCCGCCGCCCGGCCGGGCAGGCTCGCCGGCCGGGTGAACCATCACCGTGCGGGCAGCCGTCTCGCCGCTGGCCTGGGCGGCGCGGATGGCGGCGCGTGGGTTCGCGACCGCACCCTGGCCCTGGCCCGCGCGCGGCTTCGGGCTGGCAGGCTGGCCCTGCCCGGGCGTCCGGCCGGATGGCTCGGCGGTCTGCGGACCTTGCTTCTTGCCCTGTCCGCCGGTCGCCACGCTGACCGTGTCGCCCACCTTCAGCAGATCGAAGCGATACGGCCGGTCACGCCCGGCCGCGAAGACGGTGGTCTGGAGGACGCGGTAGGTCTGCGTCTCGCCGGCCGCCGTGCGGATCGTGAAGCTGGCCGGCTCCTGCGAGATCGCCGTGACCTCGCCAGCCGGGCGGCGCGAGTTCGGGTTAGCGGCCGGCGTCGCGGCTGGTCTCGTCGCCGGGCGGGCCGGCTGTCCTGGGACCGGCGACGCGGCCGGCGACACGGTGAGCGGCAGCGTCTGTGTGGTGGCCGTTGGCGGCTCCGGCGTGGGAACCGCTGTCAGGGTGACGGCGACCTCCTGCGCGAGGACGCCGCGTGTCAGATCCGGCGCGGCGGTGTGCGCGTAGGCGTACCAGCCGCCCGTGAGCAGGAGCCCCCCGCCGAGGCCCACGGCCGCCAGCCGCCGCCATCCGTGCGCATGAAGCTGGTGCATGGTACGGACTCCCGTCCGGACCGGGCCGCGTCAGATGACCGTGCTGGCAGGCGAGCAGATCGGGCCAGGCGCGTTCGGGCAGGCTCGGTCAAGTGTCTTGAGATAACCGTACCGAGCCGGCCGCCTGCAGGTATTGACAACCTGTAAACAGTCTTCAGAGGCTTTGCTAACGCCCGCTGGACACCTGGACCCGGCGCATCAAGGTGTCAGCGGCGGCGCACCACCACGGCCACGACCCAGCCGTCGCGTCCGTTGGCGCGGATCTGCTGCCACGCGCGGCCCCCCTCGTTGACCGGCTGCCCGAGCGTCTCGACGGGCGTCCCCTCGGCCAGCGTGGTGATGACCCGTGCGCTGGTGGACGGTCCCTCGCGCATGTTTGCACCGGCGCCGTCCGTCGCCACGATGACGAAGCCGCCGACGCTGACCGGCGACGGCGATGGCGACGCCGACGGCGAGGCCAGTGGGCCCGGCGACGCATTGTTGGGCGAGACGGTTGGCGGCACGGCATCCGCGGCCGGGCTGCCGTCTGGCCGCGCAGCGCCGCCGCCGACCGGTGCGCCTTCGAGCGGGCGCTGGACCGGCCCCGGCGAGCAGGCGGCCAGGAGCGCCAGCATGAGCGCGAGTGCGATGATTCGAGCGGTCACATGATCCTCAACGGCGTCAAGAAAGATACCGTGTTGTGCGCGGACTGGGCGCATGTTGTTGGACGGGAGCGCGGCCGGCCCGCTATCCGACAACGTGCGACGGTCCGGGCGGGTGCGCTCAGGCGGCCGGGCGGGTGCGCTCAGGCGGTGGCCGACGCCGATGCCGTCTCGGCCCGTGCTGCCCACCGTGCGTGCAGCACCAGTGCCACCCCCACCAGCATCGCGCTGGCCGCTCCCATCCCGACGGCGGCGCGCGGCGAAAACTGGTCGGTGACAAATCCCACCAGCAGCCCGCCGAGCGGCGTGGTGCCCATCGAGCCGAGGGTGAACAGGCTCATCATCCGCCCGACCATCTCACGGGGGGCGTGTCGCTGCACCAGCGATTGCGCCGTTGCCGTGTAGCAGACAACCGCCGCGCCGAAGAACGGCATGCTGGCAATGAAGAGCCACGGCGTCGGCGCGACGGCCACCCAGGCGAGCGTCCCGCCGAGCGCCGCGCAGGCCACGCCGACCGTCACGCGGGTCGGGGTGTGGAGAAAGCGAGCCAGCAGCAGGCCGGCCAGCACCGCCGTCACCGCGTTGACGCTCTCGGCGATCCCGAACAGCTGCGGCTGGCCGAAGGTGAGCGTTGAGAGCGTCGCGAAGAAGGTCGGGAAGTTGAACGCGAACAGTCCGACGACGGCGTTCCCGAGCAGGATCGTCCAGAGGGCGGGGATGCTCCAGGCGTAGCGCAGTGCATCCCGGAGCTGGCCGCGTTGGGCCGGCCGGCGCTCACGGGGGAACATCGCGCTGGTGCGGAGCAGCAGCAGCGCCGCGACGACCAGCAGGTACGAGGCGGCGTTGACGCCAAAGACCAGCCCGGGGCCAAGCCACGCGTAGAGGACGGCGGCGAGGGCCGGCCCCCCGAGCCTGCCGAACGCCTGCACCGAGCTGGCGAGGCTGACGGCCCGGTGGATCTGCTCGCGCGGGACGATCTCCCCCAGAAACGCCTGCACGGCCGGCCGGTCGAAGACCTGGACGCAGCCAAGCACCAGGGCCAGCCCGATGACCCAGGGCATGCTGATCTGGTTCGTGAAGGCCAGCACCGAGAGCGTGGCCGCCTGGAGCAGGCCGACGAGCGCCGTGACCAGCATCAGCCGGCGCAGCGGAACGCGGTCCAGCAGCGGGCCGGCCCAGGGGCTGAGCAGCAACTGCGGCACGGCCTGCACGCTCATGGTCGCGCCGAGGGCCAGGCCGCTGTCGCTCAGGTCGAGGACGAGCAGGGAGAGCGCCACCACCTGGGAGAACGTCCCGATATTCGAGAGGCCCTGTCCGGCAAGGTAGATGCCGAGGTTCTGGTAGACGCGGCGCGAGGATCGTGGGTCCGTGACAATCAACCGGTGTGCTGCTCCGACGCGTCGTCTGGCCCGCGGGCCATCAGGCCGATTATACGGCGCGACCGTACAAACCGAATGTGGGGCGCGCACGGCCCCCTGGGAGTGCGCCTCCTGGGAGCGCGGACATCTTGTCCGCCCCAGTCATGGTCACGTTACGGGGGCGGCGAGAGCCTGCCCTGCGCGGAGCGAAGGGATCGCCGCGCTCCCAGGGGGTGGCGCAGAACCTGACCCAAAGTTCAGGTCCGAAACTTGCGTATGCCGCAGCCCGGCACAGCTACCTGGGAGTGCAGGCGTGGCGGCTTGGTGGACCCGTGTCAGGTCTGGCGTCGGCGTCCTCGTTCGTGGCCCCGTGTGGGGGCTGACGTGGGGCCTGGCGCTGGGGCTGACCGGCTGCGTCGGCGCGCCGTCCCCGCTCGATCCGCGCACCGAGGCTGCCGCGCGCATCGCCGAGCTTGGCTGGATGATGATCGCCCTGGCGACTGTCGTCTGCATCGCCGTGTTCGGCGGGCTGCTGGCGGCGCTGCGAACCATGCCCCGCCAGCCCGTCGAACTCCAACGGCGCTCGGCGGCGACGGCCCGCTCGGAACAGGCTGAGCGGGCCGTCCTGCTCGGCGGGCTGATCCTCCCTGCCGCCATCCTGGTCTTCACGTTCGGCTACACCGTGTATACCCTCAGGCAGGTGGCGGGGGTGGCCGGGTCCGGCGGCGCATCCGGCTTCGCGGCGCATGACGACCACGCGCCGTCCCTGGCCGTGCCCCAGCCTCGGCCGCCGGGGACGCCGCCGCCCTCGGGCGCGCTCGGGGCGCCGGCCGCGCTGCTGGCCTCGGTGGGCGGGCGGCCGGGCATCGAGGTCCAACTGATCGGCCACCAGTGGTGGTGGGAGATCGTCTACCCCGTGACGGGCGTGGTGACGGCCAACGAGCTGCACATCCCGTCTGGCGTCCCGATCTCGCTGACCGTCACCTCGGCGGACGTGATCCACAGCTTCTGGGTGCCCCAGGTCACCGGCAAGGTCGACTTGATCCCCGGCAAGGCGAACACGCTGACGCTCCGGGCCGAGCAGCCGGGCGTCTACCGGGGGATGTGCAGCGAGTTCTGCGGCCTCCAGCACGCCATGATGCACCTGCGGCTGGTGGTCCAGACGCCGGAGACGTTCGCCGCGTGGCTGCAGGCGCAGCAGCAGGCAGCAGCCATCCCGGCCTCGCCGGCCGCCGCCCAGGGGCAGCAGGTCTTCGCCGCGCGCTGCGCCGAGTGCCACACCGTACGTGGCCTGACGGACGGCACGCGCGGCCCAGACTTGACCCACGTTGCCAGCCGGAGCACGCTCGGGGCGGGCATCCATGAGAACACCCGCGCCAATCTGACGGGCTGGACCCGCGACGCCCAGACCATGAAGCCCGGCAACAAGATGGCGAGCATCCCCCTGTCGGACGACGATCTGACCGCCCTGCTGGCGTACCTGGAGGGGCTGCGATGAGCCGGATCGCCTGGATTCTCTCGAAGATACCAGGGCGGGCGCGTGAGGTTGGGTTGCTGCCCTCAGAGGAGGAGCCGCCGCGGAAGGATCCGCTCCTCCGCACCTGGCACGATCCAGACCGGCTCTGGGGCTGGCTGACGACCGTCCAGAACGGCCCGGTCGTCAACCGCTACATGTTCGCGGCGTTCGCGCTGTTCGTCATCGGCGGGCTGGAAGCGCTGATGATGCGTACCCAGCTCGCTGTGCCCAACAACGACTGGGTCGGGCCGTCGCACTACAACCAGCTCTTCACGATGCACGGCTCGATCATGATGTTCCTGGTGACCGTGCCGTTGATGGAGGGGCTGGCGAGCTTCGCGCTGCCGGTCCTGCTGGGTGCGCGGGAGCTGCCGTTCCCGCGCATGACGGCCTTCGGGTTCTGGACGTTCCTGTTCGGCGCGATCTTGCTCTACACCAGCCGGGCCTTCGCGCAGGTGCCGGAGGTCGGCTGGACCGCCTACGTGCCGCTGGCGAACCTGGAGCACTCGCCAGATCTGGGCGTCGATTTCTGGCTGCTCGGGCTGAGCGTGGCCGAGGTGGCGGCGCTCGGGGCCGGCATCGAGCTGGCCATCGCCGTGCTCAAGATGCGCGCGCCGGGCATGACCCTCAGCCGGACGCCGGTCTACGCCTGGTCGATCCTGGTCACGGCCTACGCGATGCTCTGCGGGTTCACGCCGCTGCTCGTCGCGACGACCCTGCTGGAGCTGGAGCGGAAGCTCGGCACCCGCTTCTTCGACGTCGCCGCCGGCGGCGACCCGCTGCTCTGGCAGCATCTGTTCTGGATCTTCGGGCACCCGGACGTCTACATCCAGTTCATCCCGGCCACCGGCATCATCTCGCTGGTGATCGCGGCGTTCGCGCGCCGGCCTCTTGTCTCCGAGAACCTGATCGTGGCATCGCTGATCGCCACCGCGATTGTCAGCTTCGGGCTGTGGGTGCATCACCTGTTCAGCGCCGGCCTGTCGGTGCTCGGCATGAGCTTCTTCGCGGCCGCCAGCATGGCCATCGCCGTGCCGAGCGGCATCCAGGTCGTCGCCTGGATCGCGACGCTCTGGCTCGGGCGGCCGGTCTTCACCACGGCGCTGCTGTTCGCGCTCGGGTTCATCGTGACGTTCGTGGCCGGCGGCGTGACCGGGGTGATGGTCGCGGCGATCCCGTTCGACTGGCAGGTGCACGACACTCACTTCGTGGTGGCGCACTTCCACTACGTGCTGGTCGGCGGCGTGGTGTTCCCGATCTTCGCCGGCTTCTACTACTGGATGCCGAAAATGGTCGGGCGGCTGCTCGACGAGCGGCTGGGGCGCTGGAACTTCTGGCTGATGTTTCTCGGGTTCCAGTTGACGTTCTTCCCGATGCACATCACCGGACTGCTGGGGATGCCGCGCCGGTCGTACACCTACCAGCCGGGGCTGGGCTGGGAGATCCCGAACCTGATCTCGACGGTCGGGGCGTTCGTCATGGGGCTGGGCATCCTGATCTTCATGTGGAACGTGATCCAGAGTGTGCTGCTCGGGCGCGGCGAGCGGCCAGACGACAACCCCTGGGACGCTGGCACCCTCGACTGGGCCACCCCGACGCCCCCGCCCGACGAGGGGTACCGGGTGATCCCGCTGGTGCAGAGCCGCTACCCGCTCTGGGAGCAGAAGTCCATCGAACGGGGCGACCCCGACCACGAGCGCGTGGTGCGCGGGCTGGCTCAGACCCCGCACGCGTGGCGGGCACAGCTCATCACCAGCGTCATCGCGGCCGAGCCGCAGGCCATCGCCCACCTGGCCGGGCCATCGTTGTGGCCGCTGCTGGCCGGCATCGCGCTGACGCTCAACTTCGTGGCGACCCTCTTCGACCTGTACTGGCTGCTGGCGTTTTCAACTGTGGCAACTGTTGGAGCGACCATCGGCTGGCTCTGGCCGAGCAAGCTCGAGCGCGAGCGGCGGCTGGCGGGCGACGGCGACTCGCTGCACGGCTTGCCCGTCTACACCTCGGGGACCAGCGCCCTCGGCTGGTGGACGATGATCCACATCGTGCTGGTGATGGCGGTGGCGACCGCCTGCCTGATCTTCAGCTACTACTACCTGCACTCGAAGGCCCCGGCCTGGCCGCCGGCCGGCTACGACCGGCCGGAGCTGCTGTTGCCCTCGCTGGCGACGGGCGCGCTGGCCCTCGGCGGTGGCATGACGTACCTCGCCCTCCGTGCGATTCGTGCCGGCTCGCAGGGCGGGCTACGGGGCTGGCTGACCGGGGCGTTGCTCGCCGGCGGCGCGTTTCTCTGGCTGACCTACCTGGGCTGGCAGCAGGAGGGGCTGTCGCTCTCGGGGCACGCCTACGCGTCGCTCTTCCTGACGCTCGGCTGGTACCAGGTGATCCTGGTGGTCGGCGGCCTGATCGTGCTGGGCGTGGTGCTGGTGCAGGCGTTGCTCGGGTACTTCGACCACCGCCGATTCCTGGCGATCCAGAACGCGGCCATCTACAGCGCGGCGTCGGTCGTCAACTGGGTCGTGCTGTACGGCGTCGTGTACCTGACGCCGTACCTGAGCCGGTCGCAGGTGTAGGCTTGAGGTCTCGGGTGGCCGGGAGCGTGAGGGAGAGCGGGACGATGGGGCGCATCGGCTGGGCGCTGATCCTCGGCAACGCGGCATGGTCGGTGCATCTGGTGGCGAGCTACTACCTCGCCTGGGCCGACTGCCTCTACGACGATCCCCGGCTGCTGATGCTGCGGCATCTGGCCACGGCGGTGGCCCTGACCGTTGCGCTGCTGGCATGGTGGCTGGCGCAGCGGGCGGCGGCAGCGTCAGGCCCTGACCCTGAGGGTGTGGCCGACGGCGATGGACCGTCCCGGACGCTGGCCGGCGAGCAGGGCTTCCTGGGCCGGGTGACGGCGCTGCTCAGCATCGTGTTCGTGCTGGCGGTGGTGCTGACGGGCGCGGCGAACCTCTTCCTGTTCCCCTGCGTGTAGCCCAGCGCCACCCTGAGAACCCCAGGCCGCTCCTGCCTGAATGACCTCACCCCTCGGCCGCGGCAGCGTGCAACGTGCGGTGTGGATTCGGTTCAGCCCGTCGTCACGAAGCTCGCGGCGACCCACCCCTCAGCGCCGTTCGGCGAGCGCACGTTGCGCCACGTCGTGCCGTCCACAATCCGATCCTGCCCGATGACCACCAGCGGCGTGTACTCGGGGATGACCGTGATGATCGGGCCGTTGCTGCCGGGCTGCGAGCGCAGGCGCGCCCCGGAGCCGCCCGTCCCCCGCACCACGACGATCTGGCCGGGGATGGTGGCCGTCGAGCCGGGCGGCGGGGCCGGCGGCGCGGTTGGCTGAGGCGGCGTCGGGGTAGGCAGCGGTGGCGCCAGCGAGAACGGGGTCGGCGTGGGCTGGCCGGCCGGCGGCTGCCCGGCTGAGGGCTGGCCCGCCGGGGTCTGGGCGGATGGCTGCTGCGCCGTTGGCGAGGACGCGCCCGTCGTCGGCTGCTGGACCAGCGTCGGCTTGGGGGCCGGGATCGCCAGCGTCGGCGGCGCGGCCTGGGCCGGCGTCGGCGACCCGACCAGGGCCGGCTTCGGCGTAGGCAGGCGTGACTCCGGCCCGGCGGGCGCGAGGCTGCCAGGAACCAGATACGGCCCGATCACGAAGAGCCCGAGGGCGATACCGATGTGGCCGACCGTCGCGCTGAAGATCGAGCCGGTCTTGAGCGTCACGAAGGAGAGCAGCAGGCCGATGGCGAAGGTGAGCCCGACGCCGAGCAGGCTGCCGCCGCTGACCAGCCCGGCCGGCAGGACCGGGGCGTAGAGCAGGGCGGTGTAGAGGACGCCGAGCGAGGAGCCGAGCACACTGGTGACGGCGCGCTGCAGCACACCGCGAAAGACGATCTCCTCCACGATGCCGGGGTTGAGCACGACGATGAACGCGACGACGCTCACGCTCCAGAGCGCCAGCTCGCGCCCGAGTGCGCGCGGGTCCAGCAGCATGAACAGGATCACGCCGATAGCCAGCCCGACCGGGGCCATGAAGATCGCCACGGGGATATCCCGAGGCCGAGGGATCAGCCCGCACTCGCGCGCGGTGAGGCCCGGGACGCGCATCGCCACGATGCCGGCCACCACCATCGGAATCGCCGTGAACGCCCACCAGATCACCGGCGGCGCACCCGCGTACGGCTGCGCCAGCCCGTAGATGCGGGTCAGAGGCGCGAGGCAGAACGTCCAGAAGAAGGTCCGCTCTGGCCCCGGCGGCACGTTCGCGCCGTGGAACAGGGCCGCCAGCAGCAGGCCGCCCTGCACCACCAGCCCGAGGCGCGGATCGAGCGCCGCCAGCACCTCGGCCGCGAGGTAGATCCCAAGGTAGGCCAGCCCGATGGCGGCGGTGCCCGTCTGCAGCTGCGCGATCAGCTCCGACCAGAACGGCGGTTTCGGCGGCTCGGCGGGCGCGCGGGGCGCGCGTACCGCCGTCCCGCCCTGGAGCCGGCCGTGCGGCCCATAGGTCGGGGCAGACCGGACAGGATCGTCCTCGGGGAGGTACGGATCGTCGTAGGGCTGCTCGGCCTCGGCCTCCTCGTCCACGAACGACGCCGGCAGGAAGGAGAACACCAGCTGCTCGACCTGTTCGAGCGGGGCCTCCGGTGGGAGGTAGAAGTCCGGCGCCGTCGTGGGGGCGGCGTCGGCCTGCGAGCGGTCATGCGCGGTGAAGATGACCGGCACGGCAGCGCCGGGGGCCGTCGACCGCAGGCGGCCGTAGAGCCGGAAGACCTCGCGGCCCGGCAGGCTGCCGTCCACCACCACGACGTCTGGCACGCCGGCCGAGACGTGGTCGAGCGCCTCCTTCGCGGAGGCCGCCACCAGGACGTCAAGATCGGGATCCCGCAGGCGAACGGCCAGGCCACGGACAGGCGCGGTGGGGGCGGCCACCAGCAAGATCCGCACGCGCTCCATCATCTGATGGCCGCCACCCTCACCTGGAGTGTGCCCACGGTGGCCCACACGAGCCACCGTGGATAGTCGAACAGCGCCGGTCGCGCCGGTCTCGTCTCCGTCTCACCACCGGCCACTGGCCGGGCACTCGGATGCACCGACGCCGGGGCTAGCTGCAGTGGAACGTCGCGCGGTCGGCCTCGACGCTCTCCAGCTCGAGCAAGACAGCCGTCGACGTGGCGACCAGCTGCTCGGCGAGGGCGTCCAGGTCCGTCGCCTGCACGTTCAACACCAGCTGGCCGCGCTCGAAGTCGAGGATGTCCACCTCGCCATCTGGGACCAGGTCGTCCACGGCCCGTTCGAGCGCCGAGGCCTGCTGGTAGCCGGGCACGCCGTCGAAGACCAGCTCAACCAGCCGCCGTTGCTGCGCGCGCGCCGCCGAGACAGGTGCTGGCGCAGATGGCGCGGGGGCGGGGGGCGCGGCGACGACCGGTGGCGGCGGCGCTGGCGTGAACGGGTGACTGGGCGTAGCGGCCGTCGGCGGCTCGTCCTCGTCCTCGTCGACGTCGTCCACCAGCTCAGCCTCGTCCTCGACGAACGCGCTCTCAGCGACCTCGTCCTCGTCGTCATCCTCATCAACTGAGGGCGTCGGCGTGACGGGCGCTGGCGGCGTCGCGCCAGCCCGCTCGAAGGTGGCCGGTGTGAAGTCGCGCGAGGGCGCAGCGGCGGCAGCAGCAGGCGCGGAGGGCGTCGGCGCTGGCGTGGTCGGGATGGGGGCGGCCGGCGCCGCTGGCGTCACCGTCGCCGGGGCCGCGGCCCCGGGGGGGGCGTCGCTCGGCGCGGTGGTCTGGCCGAAGAGGTCGCGGATCTGCCCTTCGATGCCGCGGAGCCGTTGCTCCATCATGCGCGTCTCGCGGAGGAGCTGCTCGCGCTCGCGCTCGGCGGCCTCGACGATCTCGCGGGCCTGGACGTTCGCATCCGCGACGATGGACTCGCGCTCCTGCTCGACTTCGCGGCGGAAGCGCTGGCGCTCAGCCGTCGAAAGCGAGATCTCGTTCTCGAGCGCACGCTTGGACTTGCGGTACTCCTCAAGCATGCTCTCGGTATCGCGGCGGAGCTTCGACTTGAGGTCTTCAGCGGCAGTTACCATCGCCGTGAGCGTCCTCAGTACGAGGGCATCAGTCTGACGCTCGATCTCGGCCTGCTCTCGTGCCCAGCGGCGCAGGCTCTCCTCTTCGTGCTGTTCAGTCACGGCGTCTCACTCGCACGATGCTTGATGCTCAATGCTCCGGTGCCAGCGGCCACATCTGAGAGGACGTGGCTGGTCCCGGACCCTGCCCACTCTAGCACGAAATGCGCCGACAGTCCATTCGGGATCCTGACCGATTTTGTCCCGATGCGGCGGCCTGCCGGGCGGACGTTCTTGTAGGCAGAGGCGTGCGCGCGGGGTGTCACAGCCAGATCGAGGCGGGAAAGGGCCCAGGGCAGCTGGCCCGCGGGGCGATTGCCTGCTGGCCCGAAGAACCCGTGCAGCGGCCAGGAGCCGGTGTGTATAGTGCCGCTCGCGGTAGGGAGCGGCCAGCGGAGAACGGCTGAGATGACAAGGGCGCAAAAATGGCCCTTGACACGCAGCAAAACGCCTTGGTAAGATGTCCTTCCGTGCCCAGGGGGCGGTGATCGAAACCGACGCCTGAGGCGCAGAGCCCGAGCACTTTGACAAACGAAGAGTGGTGGGGAGCGTGACGATCTATTGAGAGATCGTTGGAGAAGCCATTTGTCCTGTAAGGGAGGATGGACTCTGACAATTCCGATGGAGAGTTTGATCCTGGCTCAGGATAAACGCTGGCGGCGTGCCTAAAACATGCAAGTCGAACGGATCCCTTCGGGGGTCAGTGGCGAACGGCTGAGTAACACGTGGGTGACCTGCCTTCGAGCGGGGGATAACTGCCCGAAAGGGTGGCTAATACCGCAGATGTCGCGGATTCGGTTCTGTGACTGAACTTGAGGGGTTCGAAGAGGGGCCTGCGTCCGATTAGCTGGTTGGTGGGGTAACGGCCTACCAAGGCGACGATCGGTAGCTGGTCTGAGAGGATGATCAGCCAGACTGGGACTGCGAGACGGCCCAGACTCCTACGGGAGGCAGCAGTTAGGAATTTTGGGCAATGGGCGGAAGCCTGACCCAGCAACGCCGCGTGGGTGACGAAGGCCCTCGGGTCGTAAAGCCCTTTTCCCAGGGAAGATAGTGACGGTACCTGGGGAATCAGCCCCGGCTAACTACGTGCCAGCAGCCGCGGTAATACGTAGGGGGCAAGCGTTGTCCGGATTTATTGGGCGTAAAGCGCTCGCAGGTGGTTCGTTGCGTCGTGCGTGAAAGGCCCCGGCTCAACTGGGGAGGGTCGTGCGAAACGGGCGGACTAGAGGCCAGTAGGGGGATGCGGAATTCCGGGTGTAGTGGTGGAATGCGTAGAGATCCGGAGGAACACCAGCGGCGAAGGCGGCATCCTGGACTGGTCCTGACACTCAGGAGCGAAAGCGTGGGGAGCGATCCGGATTAGATACCCGGGTAGTCCACGCTGTAAACGATGAGTACTAGGTGTTGGGGGTATCGACCCCCTCAGTGCCGAAGCTAACGCGATAAGTACTCCGCCTGGGGACTACGGCCGCAAGGCTAAAACTCAAAGGAATTGACGGGGGCCCGCACAAGCAGCGGAGCGTGTGGTTTAATTCGATGATACGCGAAGAAC
>JADZEM010000189.1 GCA_020850535.1 Chloroflexota bacterium | reverse complement strand
TGGCGACACCGCCGCATACCGCTGCCGAATCGCTTCCACCCGGTCCATACTTGACAGTATCGGACACCGCCCACCTGCCGCCCGACTCTACCCATCATGATGGGCCTGTTATTTCTCGGCGGATCCTTAGAATCCCAGGAAGCTCCGGTGACCCACATGATGTGACCGCTGTCAGAATCCATTTTGGCCTTGCCTAGCATTCCGCCAGGCGCAGTAGGCTGGTCGTGGAGAACCGCTCATCCGTACCGCGAGCGTGAGCGCTTGACACCAATGACCGTGAACTGAGTCCAACTCACTCACGCTCGCGATACGGACTGGTCCTCACAACTCCCATGGGCTGTGACGCAGTTCAGATCGACGTGGGATCGAAGCGGATGCGTGGCGTCTCAGTCGTCAATTCTGGCTCGCTCAGTGCCCGACCCTGGCTCGCTCAGTGCTCGACGTCGTCGCGACTGTCGCGAGGCACGAGTACACACCCCTCGTCATCCCGACCGAAGCGAGGCACGAGCGAAGTGGAGGGATCTTCCTCAGGCCCGGCGCCTCGTCATCCGGGGAAGATCCCTCGACTGCGTTCGCAGGCTCACTCCGCTCGGGATGACGGGCAGGGTTCGGAGGCTCACTCCGCTCGGGATGACGGTCGAGAGCGCAGAACCTGCTCTGAGCCGGCCGAGTGGGTCGCTTCAGTCGGGATGACCGGGGAGGCGTCCGCAGTGACGCAACTCGGCCGTTTGTCTCAGACGAGCGGCTACAGGTGGACGATCTCCAGATCGCCCCAGCGGGCGCGCAGGTGGTCGGCGGCCACGCGGCGGTGGCAGTGCTCGGTGGTGGCCTCGCTGCACAGCAGAGCCGTCGGACCAGCGAACATGGCGCGGTCGAGCGTTGCTGCCACGTCTCGCTCTTCGATCAGTGACAGGTAGCCCGCCTCGTAGGCATCCCAGGGTATCGCGCCGGACTGCGCAGCCTTGAGGAGGTCTGGCTCGGGGGCCAGCCGCAGCTCGTGGTGGTAGCCGATGCCGTGCAGCGACAGAAAGTAGGCCAGGTCGTCGCGCTTGCTGAAGCCGGCCAGCGTGCTGGTGTTGTGGAGCCGAATGTCCACCAGCTGCTTGACGCCTGCCGAGACCAGCCTGCCGAAGAAGTGGGCTGCCGACGACTTCGTGAAGCCGATGGTGTAGAGCGTCGTCGGCACGGCTGACCTCCGGGCGGGTGCGGCGTCCATCACTCGCTGTCGAACAGGCCGAGCTGATGACCGGCCGGCGGCTCCAAGCCTTTGAGTGCGCTGTCGGGGTCAATGTGGCCATCGCCGCGCAGGTGGGCCACTTCGGCGCCGCGTTCAAGCAGTGCGCGCGTGACCCAGACTCGCCGATGGCATTCGGTGGGGTCTTCTTCAGCGCACAGCAGCGCGATCCTGTACGCTTGCGCGCCGGTGAGTATGCGCTCGATGCCGTGCTGGAATCCAGACGCGGCGGCCACCTGTGGGTACGCCTCGATGCGTTCGGGGGTAGAGATGATCCTGCCCAGCTGCCGACCTCCCAGCTCCTCTCCCATGAAGAGGTACCGAAGGCCGGCCGCTGTTACGGTCGGATCGAGCGTCTCACGATTGAACTGGGTGGCGAAGCGCGAGTACGGCTGCGAGCGCACGTCCACCAGCACCTGAATCCCGTGCTGCTGGAGCAGCGCGAGCAGGCGTTCGACCGGATGGTTGGAGTGCCCGACCGTCAGAATCCTGTGCACCGGGACTCGGCCCGTTGCCCCTGGGCTACACGCGCTCGGCCACGAACAGCGGGATCTGGCGCGTCGTCTTCTGCTGGTAGTCGGCGTAGGGTGGGTACGCCTTTACCGAGACGTCCCAGAGCCGGGCACGCTCGGCTGGGTCGCTCACCTCGTGGATGCGGGCCTGGAACACCTGCTCGTGATCCTGAATGGTGACTTCCGACTGCTCGTGCAGGCTGTAGTACCACTCCGGGTTGGTGGGTGCGCCACCCTTCGATGCCACCAGCACGTACGTGCCGTCGTCCGTGACCACCCGCATCAGCGGCGCTTTCCGATGCGCGCCCGTCTTCCTGCCGGTGTAGGTGACGATGATGACCGGCAGGCCGGTCTCCCGCAGGGTGGTCCCTTCCTTGCCGCCCGACCCTTCGTAGCGCTCGACCTGCTCGCGCACCCAATCCCAGGCTGGTGGAATGTACTCAGGCATCAGTGTTCCCTCTCCCTCGTTCCTCTCCACTGCGCGGCGGCATGACTACACCTGCCGGGCGGCCGGCGATGCCGACGGCCCGCGTCCGGGCGCAGTGTGGGCCGGTGTGGCCGCGCCGTTCTTGCTGTTCCGGACCGTCACGCCGTGGCGGGCGTCCTCCAGCGACTCTTCCAGCGTCCGCATCGCGATCCGCAGGTCGCCGCCGCTGGTGATGCTGGCGTCCGTGTCGTTCGCGATGATCTGGCGGATCTCGTTGAGGGCGGCGCGCTGGCAGACCGAGGCGAGATCCGCCCCGGTCATGCCCTCGGAGCGGGCCGCCAGCAGCTCCAGGTCAACGTCGTCCGCGAGCGGCATCTTGCGGGTCTGCGCTTCCAGGATCTCGCGGCGGGCGTCCTCGTCCGGCATCGGCAGGTCGATGACGTAGGCGAAACGGCGCGGCGAGAGCAGGGCCGGATCGACCAGATCGGGGCGGTTGGTCGCCCCGAGGACCGTGACCTCGCTCAGCTCGTCCAGGGTGTCAAGCTCAGTCAGCAACTGGCTGACGACGCGGTCCACCGCGCCGCCGGTCATGTCGCCGCCACGGATCGGGGCGATGGCGTCCAGATCGTCGAAGAACAGGAGGCACGGGGCGGCCTGCCGGGCGCGCTGGAACACCTGGTGGACCGTCTTCTCGGACTCGCCCAGCCACTTCGAGAGCAGCGTGGCGGCATCAGCGGTGATCAGACTCAGGCCCGTCGAGGTGGCGATGGCCCGTGCGACGAGGCTCTTGCCGGTGCCGCTCGATCCGGTCAGCAGGACGCCACGCGGCGGGTGGATGCCGGCCGCCTGGAACAGATCGGGGCGCTGACGCGGCAGCTCGATGGCCCCCTCCAGCAGATCGCGCACCTCGTTGAGGCCGCCAACATCGGCCCAGGGGACGTTCGGCTTCTCGACCAGCACCTCGCGGGTGGCGGTCGGCTCGATGGCCTTCAGCGCCTCGTAGAAGTGGCGGGTGTGGATGCGAGCGTCCTCAGCCAGCCGCTCCAGATCGACCGCTTCCATGCCGGCCTCGTCCAGGAGCTCGCGCAGGGCCAGCATGCCAGCCTCCTTGCAGAGCACTTCGAGGTCCGCGCCGACGAAGCCGTGGGTGATCTCGGCCAGGCGCTCCAGGTTCACATCCTCGGCCATCGGGAAGCCCCGACTGTGGATGCGCAGGATCTGGAGGCGGCCGGCCGGGCTTGGCGCGTTGACGGCGATCTCGCGGTCGAAGCGGCCGGGCCGGCGCAGGGCTGGATCGACCAGGTCCGGCATGTTCGTCGCGCCGATGACGGTGACCTGTCCTCTGGAGACGAGGCCGTCCATCAGCGTCAGCAGCTGGGCCACGACGCGCTTCTCGACGTCGCCCACGACGTTTGCGCGCTTCGGGGCGATGGCGTCGATCTCGTCCAGGAAGACGATGGCCGGCGCTTCGCGGGTGGCCTGCTCGAAGACTTCACGCAGGCGGCCCTCGGACTCGCCCACGTACTTCTGCATGATCTCGGGGCCGTTGACGTGGATGAAGGTCGCCTGAACCTCCGTGGCGACGGCCCGCGCGATGAGGGTCTTGCCGGTGCCCGGAGGGCCGTACAGGAGGACGCCGCGCGGCGGCTCGATCCGCATGCGGCTGAACAGCTGCGGATACTTCATCGGCAGCTCGATCAGCTCGCGGACGCGGCTCAGCTCGCGGTCCAGGCCGCCGATGTCCTCGTAGCGGACGTTCGACGGGCCGACCTTCGAGCGCGAGGCCGGTGGGACGCGCGTGCGGATGATCGTCTCGAGCCGCACGACGACCGGGCCGGCCGGCTCGCTCTCGACGATCTGGAAGGAGCGGTCGCCGCGCGCCAGGGCGGTCACGGTGACCTTGTCGCCGGGGGTCACGACGCGCCCGGCCAGATACATCCGCGTCGCCAGGATCTCCTCGTCGGAGAGGGCCGAGGCGTCCGGAGCAGACAGGGTGATGCTGTGGGCGTCCGACGCCCCGCCGACGCGCACGCGGATGCGCTCGTCGATGCTGACCTGGGCGTTGTCGCGCAGCGTCCCGTCCAGCCGGATGACATGGCGACCGGGGATGCCCTCGGGCGAACGCTCCACGCGGACGGTGGTGCGGCGCTTGCCGGTCAGGTGGACGAGGTCGCCTGGCTTCAGCCCGAGGGCGTCAAACGATGCCTGATCGAGGCGAGCGATGCCCCGGTGGATGTCGAACGGGAACGCCTCGGCGACGCGGAGATAGACCTCACGCGCGGACTCGCCCCCCGCTCCTGCTCCATTGGTCCCCGTGTTCGGGACCACGCCGCGCACCTGCTCAACACCGCCCTGCGTCTCGTCAGCCATCCGAATCTGGTCCTCCTGCTCGCGCGCAGGAAGTGTACCCGCACACGAAACCAGCGTGACGTGGGCTGGTCGTGATGCCCCCGTCGTGCATGGCAGTGCGTCGGCCCCTATCCTTCCAGGGATGAGCGAGCAGATCGAGCAGGCGATACGGGCGGCCGGGCTGTTCCGTGGCGACCGTGTGTTGGCGACCGAGCGGATGGCCCAGGGCAAGGCTTCGACGGTATACCGCGTGTGGCTGCGCTCTGGCCGCGACGTCGTCTTCAAGAGCGCGCCCGCCAGCGTCGTCGAGACCGAAGCGCTGTGGCTGCGAGGCTGGCAGACGGTCGGTGTGGAGACGCCGGAGGTCTACGCCCATGGCGTGCTGCCCGATGGGACGCCGTACCTGCTGATGGAGTTTGTGGCCGGGCCGAGCGTCGAGTCCGAGATCGCGGCCGGACGGCTGCAGTACGACGAGACGCAGCGTCGGATCGGGCGGATGCTGGCCGCCATGCACGCGGTCCGTGCGGAAGGCTTCGGCTGGGCCGGCGAGGATCACCTCGACGAGGCCGGGCGCGGGTGCTTCGCGACCCTGCGCGAGCAACTGGCCGCCGAGAAGCTGCCGCGTGGGCTGCGGTTCGCGCTGGAGGTCGGCGCGATCTCAGAGCAGGATCTCGGGGCGGTCGAGCGGGCCGTGGACGTGCTGAGCGAGCATGTGCTGCTGACAGGGTCCAGGCGCACGCACGGCGACTTTCGCACGGGCAACATGCTGCTCAGGGGCGAGCGGCTGGTCGTGATCGATCCGTCGCCGGCCGCGACCCACCCGTACATCTGCGTGGCGTACAGCGTTCTGCTGGAAGAGCTGGAGGCTGGCGCGTTGCCGGTCTCGTTCCTGGAAGGGTACGGGGAGGTCTGGCCGATCGATGCGCGGGCGCTGGACGCGGCGCTCCTGATCCGGGCGGGCATCATGTTCGACTCGTTCGGTCGGCGGCGCGAGACCGAGTGCGGCAGGCGGTTGCCCTCGGTGTTCGCGCGGCTCCGGACGCCGTTCGCGTAGCGGGCAAGCTCTGCCCAGTGGCGTGTCTGGCGTCAATTGCAGGATCGCTCCGTGCCCGTCGTCATCCCGACCCCATTCGGCAAGCTCAGGGTGAGCTACGCGAGGAACGAGCACACCCCTCTCGTCATCCCGACCGCGGCGAGGAACGAGCGGAGTGGGGATCTTCTCCTTCTGTAGCGTGAGGAAGATCCCTCGACTGCGTTCGCACGCTCACTCCGCTCGGGATGACGGTGACGGGAGCAGCCTCACTCCGCTCGGGATGACGGGGGAGGTCGTCAGGTTTGCCCTGAGCGTGCCGAATGGGTCCGTTCGCTCGGGATGACGGATGAAGCGTCGGCGGCGACCCACCCGGGTCGTTCACGTCGGACAGGCGACTAGCTCGCGGTCTCTTCGACCGCCGGCTGGAGCGTGAGCGTCGGGGCGTACAGGAGATCGTAGAGGGCCAGCGCAAGGCTGCCCTTGACGCGCATATCGCCGCCGAACGGCGACGCGACCACCTCGACGGTCACCTCGTCCACGCGGAAGGTGTGCACCTCGATGGCCGCGCGGACGGCATCCACGAACGGCGGGAAATCGCGGGCCACGTCGCCGGAGAGCACCACCAGCCGCACGTCGATCACGCTCAAGACGTTGGCGATGGCCCGTCCCAGGTAGCGGCCGGCCTCCACGATGATCGCCAGGGCATCCGCGTCGCCGGCCCTGGCGGCGCGGTAGAGCGCGAATCGCCCGACCGGCTCGGTGCGGGCCGCCAGCTCACGGGCCAGCAGGCCGTCCGGACGGACCGCCGCGACCTCGGCCGCCCGGCGCTCCATCGCGACCTCGCTGGCGATGGTGTCCAGACAGCCGATCTTGCCACAGCCGCAGGGCTGGCGCTCGCCGGCCACCGTCGTGTGGCCCAGCGAGCCAGCCGTCCCCGTTGCGCCGCGATGCAGCCGCTGATCGAGCACCAGGCCGGCCACGATGGTGCTGGCGATGTGGACGTGGGCGAAGTCGCGGACGTGCTGCCCGAGTCCGAACATCATCTCGGCCAGGGCCATGCCGCGCCGGCCGCTGTCCAGCACAATCGGCAGGTCGACGGCCTCCTGGAGCATCGCGCGGAGCGGGACGTCCCGCCAGCCAAGCTCGGGCGCATCGCGCAGGACGCCGCCCTCCGGATCGACGATCCCTACGGCCCCCAGCCCGAAGCCGATCAACCGGCCGCGATCGGTGCCGGTCTGATCGAGCAGCGCCTCGACGCCGTCCACAAGCCGTCGGATCAGGTCGGCGGGGCCGCGCTCGGACAGGGTCGGCAGGTTCAGCCGATGAAGGATCTCCGCGCGGGGGCCGCCCACCGAGATGTTGGTCTCGTTGACGCCGATGTACGCCCCGACGACGATGCCGCTGTCGGCCGTCAGGTCGATCAGCACCTCGCGGCGGCCGGCCCGGCTGGCGCCCGCGACCGGCTCGATCTCGCCAAGCTCCTGCACCTGCCCCGCGCCGATCAGCTCCGCCACGATATTCGTGATAGTCGACGCGGTCAGGCCGGTGCGGTCCCGCAGGGCGCGGCGGGAGATCGGGCCGAAGCCGACGATGGCGCGGAGGACCGCCGCCCGATTCTGGCGCTTGAGGAGGGGAGCGTTGCCGCCGCGAACGGTGAAGCGCATCGTGAGATTCGTGCAACCAATGCATCAATCAAGCTGACTGCCCGGCGATGATAGCTGAAACGAGGAGCGACCGGGCGACAGTCGTCGGGATTGAACCTGGAGATATAGAAGACTATGCCGTTTTCGTCGGTCTGCTGCGTGCTCGGGCGTGATGCACACGCCCGTTGGCGTACCGGACACACGCAGGAGCCCCGCACCCGCGGGGCTCCGACGCTCTGGCGCTCGAGTGGCAACGACTGTCAGGTGAACGGCTGTCAGGTGCTGGACGTACCGTCCGTGATCCGTGGGCCGGTCTTCGGCGCGGCTGCCAGCAGATCGTCCTCAGTCTCGCTCTCATCTACGATCTGCACGTCCAGGGCATCGTCTTCCATGTACGTCCTCCCGCACATGGCCGGCGTCGCCGCGCGGCCGAACGGCGCCGACCGTCACCAGCGTACGCTCGTTTGCCGCCCTTGGCGACATTTCCGAGTCAGTCTCGATTGGGGCGGACCAGCAGGGCCTCGTCGAAGGTGACGCCGAAGCCGGGCGCGGTCGGCGCGGCGACGATGCCCTTCACGATCTCGGGCGCGCCCTGGACCCAGGTGACCCAGGGACGGCCACCCTCGGCCAGGGGGCGGTCGGCCAGCGCCAGGATGGCGTGCAGGCCCCAGACCTCGCTGCCACGGTGCGGGACGACCCAGATCCCGTTGGCCTGCCCCAGCGCAAAGACCTCGCGCATGGTGGTCATCCCGCCGACCCAGCAGGCATCCGGCTGCCAGACGGTCAGCGCCTTCGTCTCGACCAGGAGTTCGTAGCCCCAGCGAGTGTACTCGTGCTCGCCACCGGCAATGGGGATGCGGGTACGCTCGCCAAGCTGGCGGTGCCCGATGTAGTCATCCGCGAGCAGCGGCTCCTCCAGCCAGCCGATCTCGTACTGCTCGACGGCCGCGGCGATCTGGGCGCTGGTCTGGCGGTCCCACTTCGCGCCAGCATCCAGGTAGAGGGGGATGTCCGGGCCGACCTGTTCGCGCCCCATTCGCACGAGATCGACGATCTCCCCGATGTCGTGCTTGACGGCCGGCAGGTGCAGCTTGACGTGCGTGAAGCCGTCCTGAATCGCCGTGCCAACGGTCGGGCCGAGCGAGGCGTAGGCGGGCACCCGCTCGTGGCGCAGGCCGCCGAGCAACTGGTAGACGGGCTGGTTCTCCTGCTTGCCGAGCAGATCCCAGATCGCGAGGTCGATGCCGGACAGGGCCATGACAGGCAGCCCCTTCCGGCCGAAATGGTGGGTGGCGTGGAACATTCGGTCCCAGATGGCTGTCACATCGCGCGGATCCTGCCCGACCACGACCTCGCGCAGGATGGTGTCGATGACGTGGACGCCGGCCACGCCGCCGCCACCGACGCCGAAGCCGCGCCGCCCGTCGTCGCTCTCGACCACCACGAGGATCTGGGCCATCGCCGTGCGCCAGTCCCGCGGCTCGTTCGTGCCCTTCGGGATGACGGCCCAGACGTCGGTGATGCGGGCCATGTCAGTCGATCTCGACGCGGTTGACCGTGCGCTTCGGGGCCGGGCCGGCCTCCTGGCGCTCGATGGCGCGGTCGATCATCGTGCGTGCCGCCAGGAGCATCTCCTTGCGGGCGTTGCGGAGATGCTGCTTGCTCTCCTGGGGAAGGATCCAGTCGGGGAGCAGGTCGCTCAGGCCGGTGATGCCACTGGCCCGGCTGCGCCGCTCTCCAGCATCGTCCGCATCGGCAGTGGGCTGGTCCCGATCATGCTCAAGCATCGTCTTGCTCCGGGCGGGCGGCCGACGCTGCCAGGGATGGCGGCCGGCCGGATTCGCAGGCCACGCGAGATGGGCCACTGGAGTGAGTATAGGTCGTCCGGGGCGGCCAGTCGCGCGATTCACGGCGGTGCGGGCGGCTGGGCGGCTCCCTGGGGCGGCCACGGCTGAGCCTGGGGAGGCGCGTGAGCGATGGCAGAGGGACTGACGGTCAACCCACATCCGACGGCGATTCCGGACGACTGGATCGCGGCGTATCAGCAGTTCCGGACGGCGCTGCTGGGACACGTGACGGATGACGGGTTTGTGGACGAGAAGATCAGGCTGCTGGCGCGAGCGCCGTCGGAGCCGGTCCGGGTGGTCGGCACGGCGGTGACGGCCAGGCTGCCGGACGGCGACCTGGAAGCGCTGGTACCGGCCGTCGATCTGCTCCAGCCCGGCGACGTGCTGGTGGTCGATCATGGCGGGCGCGAGTCGCTGGCCTGCTGGGGTGAGCTGACCTCGCTGGCGGCCAGGGCGCGCGGGTGCGTGGGTGTCGTGGTGGACGGGGCTATCGCCAACCTGGCCGAGATCGCCGAGCATGGCCTGCCGACGTTTGCGCGGGCGGTGGCGGCACGGGGAGGAAGGACGCTCGGGCAGGGCGGCAGCGTGAACGTGCCGGTCCAGTGTGGCGGCGTCTCGGTCCATCCCGGCGACCTCGTGGTGGCGGACGACGACGGGGTCGTGGTGCTGCCGCCACGCTTGATGGTGGAGGTGGCCGCGCTGGCCGCGCCGCTGTACCAGCGGGGGCCGCTGGCGCGGGCGTGGTTGGAGCGTGGCGGAACGCTCGGGGAGATCGCCGGCCTCGACGGGCCAGGGATCCAGCGTCTCCTGACATCGCGCGGCCAGGGCTGAGTCCGCCGCGCCCTGACCTCATCGCCGAGCGGTGGCCTTGCTATGATGCCGGTCTGGCCGTCGCCTGGGCGGCCGTCTAGCGTCACGCGCACGCCGCGCGAGCGTGCCCTGGAGGGGACAGCGTGATCCACGAGCTACGGATCTACACCATCCGGCCCGGCATCATGGCCGAGTACCTGAAGATCGTCGAAGAGATCGGCATGGCGATCCGGAAGAACGACTACGGCACGCTGGTGGGGGCGTGGTCAACCGAGTTCGGTGCGCTCAACGAGTACTACCACCTGTGGAGCTATCGCGATCCGAACGAGCGGGCGCGGCTGCGGGCGGGCCTTCAGAAGGCTCCGGGCTGGCACGACAAGTACCTTGCGGCGACGCGCGGCATGGTGGTGGCGCAGCGCAACACGATCCTGACGCCTGACGAGGAGGTCGGGGTGCGGTCCGTCGAGTCGACGGGCAACACGTACGAGTTCCGCACCTACGGCTCGCCGCCAGGGCAGTTGAACGGCTGGCTCTCGACGTTCAAGCGGTCGTTGCCGCGGCGCGAGACCCACTCGAAGCTGGTGGCGCTGTGGACGGCCGAGGTCGGTGGGCTGAACGCGGCCTCGCACCTGTGGGTGTACAACAGCCTGGCGCACCGCGCCGAGGTCCGCGCCTCGATGGCGAAGGACACCAAGCTGGCCGAGCTGCGCGGCAACGGGGTGCAGTCGCTGAGCACGCAGGCGTCGGTGATCCTGAACCCGGCGCCGTTCTCGCCGCTGCGGTAAGCGCGGGAGGTTCCCCTGTCGTCCGTCGCTGCGCTCAGGATGCCATGATCTGGTATCGGCGACAGGGCGATTGCACGTTCGTTGATGTTCCCGAAACGCCACGAAACGCGCAGTCGGGGGTTGATGAAGCTTGACGAAATACCCACGTATTCCGTGCTCCAGGTTGGAGGCCCTCACCCCCCAGCCCCCTCTCCCTGTGCGCGGGAGAGGGGGAGCAACGACAGTCTCGTGTGTCTCCCCCTCTCCCGCGCACAGGGAGAGGGGGCTGGGGGGTGAGGGCCTTCACCACGGTAAATAATCAAGCTTCATCAAGCCCCGACGACGCCGCACGATCCGCCCAACGTACAGTCGCCCCGGCGTCGGAGAAGGCGTCGGCCAGTTGGCCGTCGGCCCGCTGGTATACTCCCAGGACTGCGGTCCTTCCTGGTCGCGGGCCAGCACGGTCATGAGCGAGGGCTATGGGCGCCGTCTCCACGCCGACTTCCCCATCCACAGCGTATGAAGCGGTTATCGGGCTGGAGGTTCACTCCCAGCTGTTGACCGCCAGCAAGATGTTCTGCGGCTGCTCAGCTGAGTACGCCGGCGCGGCTCCCAACAGCCACGTCTGCCCGGTCTGCATGGGCATGCCGGGGACGCTGCCGGTCATCAACAAGCGGGCCGTCGAGCTGGTGCTGATGACGGGCCTCGCGCTCAACTGCGAGATCCCCGAGGCCAGCAAGTTCGACCGCAAGAACTATCCGTACCCCGACCTGGTGAAGGGGTACCAGATCTCGCAGTACGATCTGCCGTTCACGCAGCATGGCTGGGTGGATGTTGAGGTCGATGGCGAGGTGCGGCGGGTCGGGATGGAGCGCGTCCACCTCGAAGAGGACACCGCGCGGCTCGTGCATGGCACCGACAGCGACGGCAAGGCGGCCAGCTTCGTCGACGTGAACCGCTCGGGCGTGCCGCTGATGGAGATCGTCAGCAAGCCGGACATCCGCTCGGCGGCCGAGGCGCGGGCCTATCTCCAGAAGCTGCGCTCGATTGTGCGGGCGCTCGGCGTCTCGACGGGCAACATGGACGAAGGGTCGTTCCGCTGCGACGCCAACATCTCGCTGCGGCCGGTCGGCGCGACCGAGTACGGCACTAAGACCGAAGTCAAGAACATGAACTCGTTCCGGGCGGTGTTCCGGGCCATCGAGTTCGAGATCCAGCGCCAGACCGAGGTGCTGAATCGCGGCGAGCGGGTGGTGCAGGAGACGCGCGGCTGGGTCGATGACCGGGGCATCACCGTCTCGCAGCGGTCCAAGGAGCAGGCGCACGACTACCGCTACTTCCCGGAGCCGGACCTGCCGCCGCTGTTCGTCTCCCGCGAGTGGGTCTCGGAGCTGCAGGCGAAGCTGCCGGAGTTGCCGGATGCCCGCCGCGAGCGGTACGTCTCCGAGCACGGCCTGACGGCGTACCTGGCCGGGCAGTTGACGGCCACGGCAGAGATCGGCGAGTTCTTCGAGCGGACGCTGACGCTCTATCCGGACCCGCGCAAGGTCGGCAACTGGATTCAGACCGAGCTGTTCCGGCTCCAGAAGGAGTCCGGCGACGAGGAGGGCGCGGGCAAGCTGCCGGCCCCCGAGCACCTGGCCGACCTGATCGAGCTGGTGGACGCTGGCACGATCAACCAGACGGCCGCCAAGCAGGTCTTTGAGGAGATGTACCGGACGGGGCGGGCGCCCTCAGAGGTCGTGCAGGCGCTCGGGCTGACCCAGGTCAGCGACGCCGACGAGCTGACGCGGATTGTGGACGAGGTGATCGCGGCGAACCCGAAGCCGGTCGCCGATTACAGGGGCGGAAAGGCCAGCGCGGCCGGCCGGCTCGTCGGCGAGGTGATGAAGGCGACGCGCGGCCGGGCCAACCCCGGCGTGGTGAACGCGCTGATGCGCGAGCGGCTCGACGCGCAGCCGGGGTGACGGGTGTTCGTTCGTCTGGTTGGGCGCGCCACATGCGCGTGATCTGCACCGGCATCAGCGGCACTGAGCGCGTCGGCTACCTCGACGAGGTCCGCGCGCTGGCGGCGGCGGCCGGCCGCGATCTCCAGATCTTCGACGTGCGCGACACGATGTTCCAGGTGGCGGCGGACGTCGGCGAGCCGGTCGAGGAAGAGACGATCCTCGACATGTTCCCGCACGCGCTGGTGCTGCTGCGGGCGGCTGCGTTGGAGAAGATCTCCAGCCTGTGCGAGCAGGCCGGCCAGTTCCAGGACTGGATCATCAACACCCACGCCGTGTTCCGCTGGAAGAACACGCTGATCTCGGGGTTCGACCCATACTACCTCCAGCGGCTCAAGCCCGACCTGTACATCACGGTCACGGCCGGCGTGCAGACGGTCCGCGAGCGGCTTCGGAAGCATCCGCGCTGGGAGGACACGACCCTCTCCGAGCTGTTGATGTGGCGCGAGGAGGAGCAGTGGGCCACCGAGGAGATGGCCCGCATCCACCACAAGCCGCAGTACCTGCTGGGCCGGGCGCTGCCGCCGCGTGCGCTGTATCGGCTGATGTTCGAGCCAGACACGAGGTCAGCCTACCTGAGCTACCCGATGCAGCATGCCGAGGGTGACCGCGCGGCGCTGGCCCATTTCAAGCAGCGGCTGGAGGAGCGGCTCCTGATCTTCGATCCGGCCGACGTGAACGACTTCGAGGTCGAGCGGCCGGCTGACGCGCAACGACCGGCCATCCGGAGCGACGGCACCGCCGAGCTGCGCCGGGCCGTCGAGGCCGTGCCGGCCGAGTCGGACACGTTCAGCGAGCGCGAGCTGCGCCACGTGGCCGATCAGATCATCTTCCGCGACTACAAGCTGATCGCCCAGTCCGACTTTGTCGTGGTCTTCTACGATGCGCTGGTGCCCTCGCCGGGCGTCATCAGCGAGATGAACTACGCCCTCCAGACCGGCAAGCGGGTGTACGGCGTCTGGCTGCCGACCAGCCCGCCCTCGCCGTTCTTCACGCGCTACTGCTCGAAGGTGTTTGCCAGCGCGGACGACCTGTTCGCGTACTTCGAGCGGCACGGGGTCATCGGGGCAGAAGCGCCGGCCGGCGGCTGAGCCTGGGCAGGTGGGCTGTCAGTTGCCGACGCCCATGCCGCCCGGCGGGAACAGCTTCAGCATCACCCGCCCATCCGAGCCGATCCAGCCCGTGAACACCGTCTGATTCCGCACGATGACGACCGACACGCCCACGTCGAGCGTAGTGGTTCGGCCGTCCGCGGCCACGAGGCGCAGCGAGATCGGCTCGGTGCGGTACTCGGCGAGCGGCCGGCCTACGATCGCTTCGAGGGTGTCCCAGGTGGCCTGCCGGACCTGCTCGAACGTCGGGATCGGCGACTCGGGCTGGTGGCAGGGCAGCAGACAGAGTGTCTGGTAGCCGTCCAGGTCGGGTGTGAGGACCAGCGTGCGTGTCACCTCGCCTGCGCTCAGCGTCGCACGGGCTGCCGTACGGCTGGCGCACACGTCTGGCAGCAACTTCGCGAGGGCGGGAAGGTTGAGTGAGCCGAGTGACGCATGTGACGTGCGCCAGGCCGCACGCTCCCGTTGCAGGTCGTCTGCTGCGAGTGGCCCACTGGGCCTGCCCTCCGCCATCAGGGCACGGATGGCTGCTGTGACGGCATCGCCGATGTCCGCACTGTCGCGGGCGAATCGGTCGAGCGCCACTCGGCGCAGGGCCGCCACGAGGTCGGCGGGCGGCGCGGCCGTGCTCGTTGGCGACCGAAGCTCGGCCTGGATGGCGGGCAGGCCGCCCGTCAGTACGCGGACCTCGCTGACTGGCGGGCGCGGCGGCAGCTCCAGCACGAGGTCGTGCCAGCGGCTGCCGGTCCCTGGCCGCGGTGTGCCGAGACAGCCTGGCGTCTCGAAGCGCTCGGCCGTGCGGACCCAGTGCCAGTGGTCAGGCGCGTCAGGAGCGCGCAGCAGGAAGCGCGGACTGTCCGGGCCGCGGGTCAGACCGTCGTGTGCAGGCGTGGCGGCCGGCGGCAGCAGGATCAAGTCGGCAAGGCCCAACTGGCGGATGGCCAGCTCGTGAGCGGCGACGAGCGGCCCGGCCAGCGCGGACGCCACGACCCGGCTATCCTCGCCGATGCTCACGCCCGGGCTGACGCGCATCTGCCCCTTGAGGTAGGCGTCGATGACGGCCAGGTGGGCCGGGTGTCCGACGTGCGCAAGCGCCGCCAGTGTGAAGACGGCCCCGCGCGGGGTGACCTCCAGGGTGGCACCACTCGACGTGACGCTGCTGCCCAGCGACAGGGGTGTCGGAGCAATCGGCCAGCGAAACACGGTCAGTCGCCCGCGCTGTCGCCGCCCGGGTCGTCGCCGCCCGCCGAGGTGGACAGGCGTCGGACGGCCTCGACCGGCTGTGCACCGGTCAGCTTGAGCAGGTCCGCGACGGCGATCTTGAGGTTGAGGCCGCGTCGGCCGCCGTTCACCAGGATCCATTCGTGGTCGAGGGCGGCGCGCTCGATGCAGACCTGGAACGGCTTGTTGACCAGGGCCAGCGCCCCGATGCCTCCGACCAGGAGGCCGGTCAGACGTTCAGCTTCGCGCTGGGGAGCCATCCTGACCGACTTCGTGCCAAGCTCGCGGGCGAGGGTACGGGGGTCAAGCTCGTCCGGCCCGGCGATCATCACCAGCAGGGGACGCGCCCCGGCCTCCTCACGCAACGCCACCAGCGTCTTGTACACCTGCCCGGGAGGCACGCCGAGCACCTCCGCGACCCCTGCCGCCGAGTGGATCTCGGGGTCGTAGGTGAGCGCTTCATAGGCCACGCGCTTCTGATCCAGCAGGCGAATCGCATTGGTCTTTTCGAGCTTCTCGCGGGCCATAGGGGGAGGATAGCGAATCGAAGCCAGCAGCAGCATCGACGGTGCTGTGGCTCGCGGCCGGCATCACCATCGTTTGGCCGCGCTTGTGCGCCTGTGATGCTTTTGCTACCCTTCGACCGTCCGGGCCGATCTCCAAACGTGCTACAGATGGAGTGGGCGGGGGTCGGCGCTGGGATGGGCTCGCTGAGCCGGGAGAGTGCAGCGGACCCCAAACCTTCTTGGGATGTCTATGCTCGGTCGCTCTGCTCAGACGAGCGTCCTGCGGAGACGCCTCCTTGGCGGTCTCGCAGTGGTTGGATTGTCGGTACTGGCCGCGGGCTGTGATCGCAAGCTGCCAATCATCCCGACCCCGCTCGCCACGCCGGCCCAGCCGAAGCGCGCCGCACCGACGCCGCTCGAACCGGCGGGTGTCCCGACATCGCCGGCCCTGTGGGTGGGGGCGACGTTCGGGAAGTCGGTGGCGTTGGAAGGTGTCACGCTCGATCAGGAGTCGGCGCGGGCCGGCGAGTATCTCCGCCTCTGGCTGCACTGGCAGTCCATCGCGCCGGCCGCCGAGGACTTGCGGTCCATCGGGCGACTGGTGACGCCCCAGGGCCGAGTGCTCGGCAGCGAGGACGACCAGATCGGCGGCCGGCGGCGGCACCTGACGCGCTGGCAGGTTGGCGAGCGCTGCGTGGACGAGATGCGGCTGCGGATCCTGCCGAGCGCCTCGCCCGGCGAGTACGGGCTGGTGATCGGCGTGCTGCGGCCGGACAACCAGACGGCGGTGCCGGTCACGACCCGCCCGCAGGCAGCGGCGAGCTGGCACGAAGACGCGGTGCTGGTGGCGATGGTCGAGGTGTCAGCCGGGTAGTTCGATCGTAGGCTGCGCCTGGGAAGCGCGACGCGCGGCCTCAGCATGCCGACGTACGGGCGCGCCACCCAGGATGTGTCCTCGCGCCTACCCCTTTGGCGACGACTCTTGCGCCGCCTTGCGCTGGCCGCGCCGGTTGGCGATCCAGCCGACGGTCATCAGGATGAAGAACACCGACAATCCGCCCAACCAGGCCGCGCCGTTCGCCCACTGGGCGCGGGCGATGTTCGGGTCCGTGGGTGCCAGCCGCAGCCGCACGATCGAGCCTTCGCCCTGCGCCGAACCCTGCCCGAACACGGACACGTACAGGTTGCCGTCCGGGCCAAAGGTGATGGCGGTCGGAGCGCGCAGCCCCTCAGCCAGGATGTCCTTCTGCTCGTTGCCGACCTGGGCAGCGCGGAGCACGCGGCCGGTGAACTCGACCACATACATGGCGCCGTCCGGGCCGAAGGTCACGCCGACGGGCGTCCGCAGCTTGGTGGCGGCGTCGGCGATCTTGCCGTCCTTGGTGATCCGGGTGATCTTGTTGGAGGCCCACTCGGCGACGTAGAGCGCGCCGTCCGGGCCGGCGGCCACGCCGGTCATCGCGCGGTTCGACTTCGGGTACTCGACCACCTGGCGCGCCGAGCCGGTGGTCGGATCGACCTCGATGAGTTGTTCCTGGTTGGCGTCGGTGACGTAGAGCAGGCCTTCCGAGGCCGCCATACCGTAGGCCATGCCGGCCGGCACGTCGGCGCGAGGGTCTTCGCGACGGGCCTTCGCGGGGTGCGCCAGGACGTGCGCGGTCATGTCCCAGACCAGCCGCATCTGCCCGTTGTCGAGCAGCTCGTAGACGCCGCTGTGGAACTCCGGGTTGCCGATCTCCCAGCCGCCCGACGCCATCAGGATGTAGGTCTTCTCGCCGATGAAGGCCACGGCGCTCGGGCCACACTCCTCGTTGACGGCGCTTACGAACGACGGCAGGTTCTTGGCGAGCAGGAACTTGTCGCCGTTCGGGGCGATGCGGAGCACCTGCCCGGTCTTGCCGTACTTCTGCGGCTTCTCTCGGCCAACGTCGATGAGTTCGGGGCCGCCGGTGCCAGCCGAGGCGACGATCAGGTTGCGGTCGTCTCGGAAGGCGAGGCCGCGCGGGTTGATCAAGCCACCCACGAACGTCTCAATCGGGATGCCGACCTTTGAGACGGCCTGTTGGAGCGACGATGGATCGTCTACGGCGGCGATAGCATCGCCGTTGCCGGTGTGCGAGCGGAGGTCGTCAGCCGCGTTGAGCGCCGCCGGAAGCGCGCTGTAGACGCCGAGGCCCGACCGACCGAGCGATGCGCTGAAGGCCGGGGCGCTCTCGCCAGCCGACCACGGCGTGCCGGTCGGCGTGGCAGCGCTATCCGAATCGTCGGTGGCGGCTGCCGCGGTCCGGGCTGTGCGCTCCAGGCGCAGCGCCAGGTATCCATTCGGATCGAGTGCGGGGACGGCGGTGCTCACCTGAATGCCGAGCGCCCGCAGACGGTGCTCGGACTGCTGCACCATGCCGTGTCCGCGCGCATCGGTCAGCAGCAGCGTGGACGATCCGACCGCCATCTTGCCGGCGTAGTCGGTGACGCTGTCAATCGAGCGGTCGTCGATGCCGATGCCGGCCAGCAGCGTCCGCAGGGAGCGAAACGCCGTGCCGCCGCCTTCGAGCTTGACGTTGGCAAGATCGCGGTCGAGGATCACGGCCTCATCTGGCCGTCGGATCGCTCCGACCTCACTCACGACCCGGAGAAATGGGGTATTGGTGCGGCCGGCCGCCTCTTCCTGCCCGTAGTAGCGGGCGAGCGGCGCGAGAGGATAGACCACCAGCACCACGGACACCGCGGCGATGGCGACCTGCCACTGTCGGTTTGTGGTGGCCCAGCGCTGCCACGTAGAGGCCAGCAGCGTGCCGATTCCAGCAAAGGCGATGGGTAGGAGTGGCATGAGATACCGTCCGTCGGAGATCGGGACGTACTTGCGTTGATTGAAGTACGGCATGATGAGGCACGACGAGAGGAACACGAGGAGCAGCAGCGGCGCGCCTCGTCGCGCGGTGTAGACCAGGCCAGCCAGCGTGAGGCCGGCGTAGAGCCAGAGGGTGGGATCGAGCAGGTAGGCCAGCGAGCCGCCTCGCTCGTCGACGGCGCCGGCGAGGTAGCGCAGCAGCATCAGCCCGTGTGGCCCGTGGTTGGCAAGGTAGATGGCCGGCGTGACGGTATCGACGCCAGCGTCATACCGATCCTTGATCGTCGCGGCAGCGGTGATGCTGTCGAAGTCGGTGAGCACGTTGTAGAGGATCATGTTGCTGTAGGCCGCCACGAACAGCAGCGCGGCAAGGTACGGCCACGGCGTGGTGAGCAATCGCCGGCCGCTCCAGAGGACGTAGATCGCGGCGCCGGGCAGGAGCACCAGGGTGGCAGGGTGCGTGTTCAGGGCCACGCCCCAGGTGAACCCGCTGCCCAGGAGGGCCGCGCGGCTGCCATCGTGGACGCCGCGCAGCAGCAGCCAGATCGCCAGGGTGGTGATCGTCGGCGTCAGGCAGTGCGACCACCCGATGTGGGCGTTGGAGAGGATGATGCTGCCACTCGTCGCCAGCAGCGCCGCCGCCACGATGCCAGCCAGCCGCCCGCCGATCTCCCGCGCCAACAGGTAGGTGAACCCGACGGCCAGCGCCCCGGCGACGGCCATCACCATGCGGGGTGAGAGGGCGCTGATGCCGGTGACCCAGTAGACGACCACCAGCAGCCACTGGTAGATCCCGCCGATGTAGTCGTCGAGGTTGATGAGCTGTTTCGGCCAGGGAACGGCCCCGTGGTACAGCTCGATGGCTTTGAGAACTTCGCGCGTCTCGTCGGTGAAGCGCGGGATGGTCCACAGGTACGGCAGCCGCATCGCCAGCCCCCCGAGCGTCAGCCCGACGATCAGGAGTGCGTCAAGGGAGCGCAGGGCGGCGAGGCCGGTGCGTCTGGCGGGGACGGCAGGCCGGGGGACGGGAACCGACGCCGCCTCTGAGGCCGGAGCGGGCATCGGCGTAGACAAACTCATGCTGCATTCCAGAGAGCGCCGGGCGCGGAGGTGGACAGACGCCCCGCCGGAGTGTACCGGTCGCCGCGCAGCCGTCACCAGGGAAGCCGTGCACACACCAGGGCGATTGCCTGTTCATTGGTGTCCCCGAAGCATCATGGAACGGGCGGTCGGGGGTTGAAACCCCCGCCTACAGTCATTCAGTCGCTGCGCGACGGACACTGGAAACGGCGTCGTCTGGTGAGACCGGGGCGTCGCGCAGCGACTGCAGGATGGTAGGCGGGGCTTTCAAGCCCCGACGAGGCGGCACGACGACATCAACAGGCAATCGTCCTGGCGCTGCCCTCAGGGCGATTGCATGACGAGCACGTCCTGCGACCTCGTCGGGGACTGAAGTCCCCGCCTACAGTCACGCCGTCGCTGCGCGACGGCCGTCGGGAACGGCAGGCACTGGTGCGACTGGCGCGTCGCGCAGCGACTGCAGGATGGTAGGCGGGGCTT